>NZ_AP028654.1:2907500-3122901 GCF_033097505.1 Helicovermis profundi
TTAAGCCTTTTTCTATATTAACAATATCAATCCATTCTTTTAAATCAGGTTTTTCACACTCAATATTAAATTTCTTGCAAACTTTTTCAGCAAGCCCCTCTTCTTCAAGCTTTAGAGGAACTTCATATAATGTCTCAGCATCTAAATTTTGAATAACGTTTTCAGATGATAAATTACAAAATAAACTAATTTTATTTTTTATTTCTTGACTAAGAGGTTTTTCAGTTCTACACACAATTATATCAGGTTGAATACCAATTTCCCTTAAATCTCTTACACTATGTTGTGTAGGTTTTGTTTTAAGCTCCCCTGCCTTAGATAAATAAGGTATTAATGTAAGGTGAATATACATAACATTTTCTTCACCAATATCAAATTTAATTTGTCTAATAGCTTCAAGAAATGGAAGACTCTCAATATCACCAACAGTTCCACCAATTTCCGTAATAACTACATCAGGATTATCATGAGACGCTCTATATGCTCTTTCTTTTATTTCATTTGTAATATGTGGAATAACTTGAACAGTTCCACCAAGATATTCGCCTTTTCTTTCTTTAGTAATTACAGACCAATAGACCTTTCCAGTAGTAACATTGCTATTCTTATTTAAATTAATATCAATAAATCTTTCATAATGACCTAAATCTAAATCAGTTTCAGCTCCATCGTCAGTAACAAAAACTTCCCCATGTTGATAAGGACTCATAGTTCCTGGATCCTTATTTAGATATGGATCAAATTTTTGAATAGTAACTTTCAAACCTCTAGCTTTTAGTAATTGACCTAAAGACGCCGCAGTAATACCTTTACCAAGCGAAGACACAACTCCACCCGTTACGAAAATATACTTAGTTGACATAAAATCCTCCTAATAATTTAGAAAATAAAAAACAAAAATACTAAATCAACAAAAGTACTTGAATTAATTCAAATAAAGTATTATACTGTAATAACCAATTTCGGTACAATAAATTTGAATTAGCTTTCTAGTTGATTCTACTAATGTTGATATAATTTTGCAGATTATATCAACATTTTTTATTTCTTATAATCAATAAATAATAAACATTTTTTTACTTTCAATATAAAAAGAGTGAGAAGTCACCTGTACGGATGACCTACCACTCTTAGATTTCATCATATTAAAGGTAGGGCACCCTAATTCTTGGGTGCATTCAAAATAATACTTACATAGTATATAATTTATAAAAATTAATGTCAAGATTTTTTAGCAAAAAGCAGTGCGAAAAAACATAAAACTTTTAAAGCAAGTAAGTTCACTTACTTGCTTTAAAAGTTTTATGTTTTTTCATAGGGCAAAGTGCCCGTAAACGAGCGAATAGTAGCATGCAAAGCATGCGGTTCGCCGTTTGCACTGCTTTTTGATTTATATACTTTTTAAATTTTTAAATTTTTAAATTTTCCCATAGGGCAAAGTGCCCGTAAACGAGCGAATAGTAGCATGCAAAGCATGCGGTTGACCGTTTGCACTGCTTTTTGATTTTATATACTTTTTAAATTTTTATATTTTCCCATAGGGCAAAGTGCCCGCAGATGAGCGAATAGTAACATGCGAAGCATGCAGTTGACCGTTTGCACTGCTTTTTGATTTATATACTTTTTAAATTTTTATATTTTCCCATAGGGCAAAGTGCCCGCAGATGAGCGAATAGTAACATGCGAAGCATGTTATTCGCCGTTTACACTGCTTTTTGATTTATATACTTTTAAATTTTATACGATTATATCACTAACAATCCTTCTAGCATCCTCATCAACGCCAAAAAGACCTACTCCAAAGCCTGAGGAATTCGAAAAATTTGGATCTAGACTTAAAGCACTAAAATATAATCCATTTACACTTGTTTTTCCATTACTACTAATAGGATATCCATCATCATTAAAAACATCTAAATTAATCCAAGAGTAATCCGGCTTAAAGCCCGTACACCAAATAATTGTTTTAATATTACTAGTATTAATTTCTAAGATTTTTTCTTCTTTTAAAGAACTCATATTTAATACAGGTAAATTAAAGTTTATTTGATCTTTACTCATTTTCAAATTTTCTTTTTCTATATACTTATCTATTTCTTTTTCAAATTTTGAAAGATATTCATTTGCACTCTCAATAGTTTTAATTAAGTTTTCTTCAAATTCAAAACTATTATTACTATATCCTTTAAAACGACCTATCAGCTCCACACCGTTACTAACACACCCACCAAGATTTTGCACCATTTTATCGACTATGTTAGAGTTATAAGTGTCTTCCAAAGAATAGACAATTGGATTATTATAATGATCATATCCCGAAAGCATATTTAGCCAATAAACACCATTAATTTGTTTATATATTGTTGGTATTAAATTGAGAGTTCCAAGTGAAAGCCACACTTTTTTATTGGTATTTTTTTTAATTTCATACGCAATTTGTGTTCCAGATCTACCTGCACCAACTACTAAAACATTTCCATCATTTAATTGACTTGAATTTTTATATTCCATTGAATGTATTTGATTAATACTTTTTGGTATCTTTTTTGAAACAAGCGGAATTTTTTTATTATTAAATAAGCCCACAGATATAATCACGTTATTTGCAGTGAAATTACCTTTATCCGTTTTTATATAACCTGAGTTTGACACTTTTTAAAATACAAAACCAGCTATAACGTTGATTTATCAATATTTATCTGGTTTTGTATTTTGTTTTTTTGTGTTGTACGACAATTCTTTTTTCCAATTTCTAAGTTGTTCAATTCTGACTTTGCTATAATTTAATGATACGTCAAATAGTTTTTCTATATCTCTAAAAACGTCATTTTGTTTATTTAGTGAATATAATCCATTTCCAATTTTTCTGCACGTTGCATTTTTTAACGTTTCTTGTATTCTTCTAATTGAATATTTATTATCTAGTTTCATCTCTAATATTCTACTAATTAGAAGTGCTATGAAGCATACTAAAAAATGTCCTTCTATGTGGTCTTGATTTTTTACATAAACCGGTCTACCTTCTAAATCCGTTTTTAGCACTCTGAAACTTTCTTCTATTTTCCATAGTCCACGATATTTTTTTATAACTTCTTCATTATTAAGATCAAGTTCACTAGTTACTATTGTATAATAACCATCTAGACTTACGTCTCTTTTATATTTTTCTTCATCAAACTCTATATATGGCTCTATATCCTTTATTTCACCTGTTTTTTTATCTAGATTTTGTAACTTTAAATATTTTTTTATACCATAACTATTTGATGATTTATACTTTGATGGCGACTCTAAATATGTGGTAATTCTTTCTTCTAACTTTTCTCTTTTATGTTTTTCTCTATCATCAAAATTTTTTGACCAGAAACAAACTACTTTTTCTTTTAAAATAATTTTTTCTCCATTTTCATCTTTTGTTTCTCTTTCTCTAAAAAATGATTTTATTTTAAAGGTTCCATTTGGATTACATGCATAACCTTCATCTGATAATACTTCATCCATAAATGCTTTAGACGTACCTCTTATTTTCTGTGAAACGATGTAACCATCATTCTTAGATTTTAAATAAGCCAGATTTTTACCACTATTCAAACCTTTATCAGCAGTTAATATAACTCTTCCAAAGTTATATTGTTTTCTCATATTTTTAATGAATGGAATAAGTGTACTACTATCATGAGTATTACCAGGAAACAAATCATAAGCTATTGGTAAACCATTTGAATCTATAAGTAAACCCATTTGAACGATTGGCGTACTCTTTTTTTCTTTTGATGGTCCCTTTTTCTTTAAATCATCTTCTATTTCCGTTTCAAAATAATAATTTGTAACATCATAAAAAACAAGTGATGTATCTCGACCATAAGTCTCTGAAACTTTTTTATTTAAATGATTTTGTAAATCTATTTTTATTTCTGAAAGATTTGATAATGATTTGTAGACTGATTTTAAAGCTACATTAAATTCTTTAAAGTATTCATCCTGATGAGCTACAGTAGCTTTTTTACTCATTGGATTAAGTATTCTAGAAAAAGTAAGTAATCTCAGTATTTCATCAAGATCATATTTAAAGTTTTTTTCAAATTTATATTTTTTTATAAATTCAGCTATTTCAAGACTTTTATAGATGTTGTCTAAGAAAAAATATCCATAATTTTTATCTGTTTCTTGTTCAGAATTTGCCTTTAAAAGGTTATGAGTAATAACTACTTCGTTTTTTTTCATATTTTTAGCTTCAAATTTTAATTTTTCTAATATGTTTGGATCTTTAGCTTCTAATTCTTCTAAATTTCCATATTTTTTAATTGTTCTTTGTTTAGACTTACCAGTTTTATCTCTATATCCCTCAACTAAATAAACTTTTGTAAATTTAGATTTTTTACTTGTTGTTAATTTTATAAACATAAAAGTATCACCCATTATTATTATATCACATTGTAGCACACCGTACAACAAATTATTTTAAATTTCAGCATAAAAAAACGCCTAAAATTCAATCTTTAGACGTATTTTTTTTATTTTAAGTGTCAAACTCAGGAAGCGGAATTTTTTTATTATTAAATAAGCCCACAGATATAATCACGTTATTTGCAGTGAAATTACCTTTATCCGTTTTTATATAATAAAGCTCATCTTCAAGCGAAATATTTGAAATCACAGTATGTTCTAATACATTTGGATTCACTTCCTTAGCAAATTTTTCAAGCGAATTAACGATTTGATTTTTACTCATAAATTCATTGTTTTTAGGAATGATTTTTTCAGTTTCTGGTAAAAGAGTCATCCAATTTGGAGTTACTAAATCAAAAGAGTCCCAGCGCTCGTTTTTCCAAGTATGCAAAATTTCTTTTTTTTCTATTATAATATGATCAATACCTTTTTCTTTCAAATGATATGATAAACAAAGACCGCTTGGACCTGCTCCAACTATAACTACACTAAAATGCTTCATATAAGTCTCCTTAACTTAAAAAAATATGCGAAAGTACAATCTACTTTCGCACATCCTTTTTTCCATTTTTTAATTTTTTAATCTTTCTATTTTTTAGTTTTTTATTCTAAATTTATAATAAGTTCTGCCTCAAAAAGTTCATTTGAAAGTTTAACTCCATAAACATATACCTTAGAATTGACGCTATAATCATCAATATTAAGGCCACTATTAGCTTTAAAGTTAACTATATAACTATTTCCATCTTCAGCTTTTATTTTTAAAAGACCTGAAGATTTATATACCTCAGTAACCGAACCCTGTATTTTAACTTTTTCAATTTTCTTTTTAACAGTAACCATATTTATACCAAAAGCATCTATTTCACATAAAACATTTTGATTCAATCTCAAATCATAAATCCCTACATTTTCTAAATTAATTGTATTTTGATTTTTAACAACTAAATTTTTTGATAAATTATAAGTTTTCGTTTTCCCATCATCACTTAATAACATCATTTTAGGTGTTTCAGAAATAATAATTTCTTTTACTATACCCGAATCCGATGAAGAAAGACCCGTAAATTCCACTTTAGTAACATCGCCGTAATTAACAGTAACTTTTACAATATCGCCCTTTTTAACTTCATCATTTCCATTTAACACTAAATCAATATCTTGTTTTAAAGTTTGCTCAATATATTTACCACTAATTAACTTTATACTAATTTCGCTACCCTTTTTAAAATCAGAAGTTCTATTAAGTATTCCACCAACTACGTAGCTTTTGCCGTAAACTTCAAGTTTTTTAGCTGTGTAACCTTCGTAACTTACCGTAATTTTATCATCCAGACTAATTTCACTAATCTTACTTTTTTCACCATTCAGCTCAATATAAACACTGTTCATTACTTTAAAATATTCGTTCTTTCCACTTGTATTTTTAATAGTAATTACTTTATATGCATTTTCATTTCCTGAATTAATATCTGAAATCTGTTTTAGATAACCAGTAGTTTTACTATATTTTTTATCAATAATAATTTTAGAAAGATTAGAACCACTAGCAAAAATTTTTACTTCTTGATTAGTTTCAAGACTATCAAAAGAAACCTTGCCATCATTATCTAAAATATCTGAAGAAGATGCATCGTAAACTCTAAGTTTATTATTAGAGTCTCTAACCTCTATCAATTTACTATCTGGATGAATAACTACAATTTTTCCAACAATACTTGTAATCGCAGGAATTTCACTACTTGGTTTTGTTTCCGAATCAGTATTAGTTAAAAGCGTATCACTCTCGTTATTTGTAACCTCACCTATAGTCGTTCCATTTTTTTTAGCAATTAAATAATCATACATACCTGAGATCATAGTTGCAAAAACATCTCTTTTTATTATTGAATTAGGATTAAATTTACCATTTGAATCACCTTTTTTACTTATTATCTCTCTTTCATTTAACATATAAACATAAGGAGCAGCAACATGAGTAATATCAAATGCATCAACGTAATCAAAAGTAATTATCTTATTTAAATTTTCTTTTTCAAAAGAGTTAATAGCTTTTCCCATAAAAACCGTAAAATCAATTTTTTTAGCATCGGTTAATTTTGTATCATCTGTAAAATATTTAAGTTCATCTTTTTGAACAATACCATTTTCAAGCGCATATGCAACAGCAATATAGGTATCTGCACCGTAAGGAGAAAGCATTGGTGGAATTTTCATCTCTTCTATAGTAGATTGATATTTAACAACTAAAGCATTTTCATCAACATCGTCTAATTTACCATCCATTTTAAGTACTCTATAAATAGCAATTAAAGTTTCTAACTTAGATACATTATTTTCAGGTCTAAAAGTTGCATCTGAATAACCCGGAATAATATTCCGTGAAGAAACATTATCTATGTAGTTATTTGCCCAATTTTCCACCGCAACATCCGTAAAAGACTGAGCTGCAAAAGTGAATGAATATGACATAATCATAAGCATTACCATAAATAAACTTATAAACTTTTTATTTGTCGGTTTCATATATATCCTCCTTAATGATTAACATTATTATTAAACCCATATAGCTTATTATACCAAAGCTACGATAGAATTTACATTACAATAAAATTACGTAGTAAAATTAAATATTCACTAATATATTTACACTTAAGTATCATTCGCTTTATAATCCTTGCACCCCCTAATCTTTGTATGATAATATTGTAATGAATAACTTATACCTACTCGTTTAAAATATTTTGATTTTTTTAATACATAGACTAAAAAATGTGAGGATTTTATGAACATAAAAATAAATGGTTTAAATATAAATTACGAAATAAAGGGAGAAGGAAAACCAATCCTACTATTACACGGTTGGGGCGCTAATATTGAATCTTTTAGACCTGTTATTGAGTCTTTAAACGATAATTTTAAAGTTATAACGCTTGATTTTCCGGGTTTTGGTAAATCACAAGAACCCAATAACCCTATAGGAATTTTCGAATATGCTGATATAACCGAAAAATTTATTGAAAAACTAAATATAGTAAATCCAATTTTATTTGGTCATTCTTTCGGAGGAAGAGTATCTATAATTTTAGCTTCAAAACTTAAAATCAACAAAATAGTGTTAATCGATAGTGCAGGAATAAA
Source organism: Helicovermis profundi (assembly GCF_033097505.1). Taxonomy (NCBI): domain Bacteria; kingdom Bacillati; phylum Bacillota; class Clostridia; order Peptostreptococcales; family Caminicellaceae; genus Helicovermis; species Helicovermis profundi. Next base: position 2,915,091 of record NZ_AP028654.1, read on the forward strand.
ACCAAAACGATCTAAAAAATATTATTTAAAAGTATATACTTACAAGTTTTTTAAAAAAGTTGCATCAATACCAGGTATCAATCTAATTCTTAAAGAATTCATGGAAGAATATAGAAATAAGGCAGGCTCTAGCGATTACAACAATGCTTCTCCTATAATGAAAAAAGTCTTGTCAAAAGTAGTAAATGAAGATTTACGAAAATTTTTACCTAAAATAAAATCTCCTGTTCTTTTAGTTTGGGGAGAGAACGACACTGAAACTCCACTTTCAGATGCAAAATTAATGAACACTCTATTGCAAAATTCCGGTATAGCTGTATTAAAGGGAGTTGGGCATTTTTCATATTTAGAAAAATTAAATGAATTTTTAATTATTATCAATAACTTTTTAGAAGAGGATAAATAAAATGGATATAAACTACAAACTTTTTACGATTTTCATAATACTTTTTTCTTATTACAAAAACGTTCATGATTTACATATGTTTCAACTTAATTCTTATAGACAAGAACGTTATCTAAAATGGTATAGAAAAAAATACAGTAAATTTATAAAAGATTACGATGTAATGCTGCTTCTTGGCTCAATTATTTTTATTATTGCCTACACTAATTTTGATAATTTAATAATTAAAGTAATTATCACCATATTTTCTGCCATTTTAATATCTATATCTGTTTTTATATATGTTTTTAGAATATCAAACGAAAACGTTAAAAAGAAATTAGTTTACACTAATAGAATAAAGCGACTTATTGGCACACTTGGGATAATATATTTTGTTTTTTCAGTTACTGTTATTTTTTCAAATAATATAATCCTCATAATATTAGCCATTATATTGAACGTATTTTCTTTTATTAGCATTTTACTGTCAAATTATATAAACAAACCAATTGAATTAAAAATAAAAAACAAATTCTATAAAGACGCTAAAAATATATTAGAATCCAATAAACATCTTACTGTAATTGGTATAACTGGTAGCTATGGAAAAACAAGCACTAAAAATTTATTATATGATTTATTAAAAAGAGATTATAATGTTTTAATAACTCCTGAAAGTTACAATACTTTATATGGTGTAATTCGAACAATAAGAGAAAAGCTAAAGCCAACTCACGATATATTTATCGTAGAAATGGGAGCTAAACAAGTTGGAGATATAAAAGAAATATGTGATTTAGTTAATCCGGATATGGGTATTATCACTTCAATTGGAGAACAACATTTAGAAACTTTTAAAAATATTTCTAACATAATAAAGACAAAAGGCGAATTATTTGAAGGAATAAAACCTAACGGAAAAGCTTTTATAAATATCTCAGACGAAAATATTATGAAAATTAAAAAAAGAAGCGATATCGAATATATTAAATATAATAACTTAAATGATGATATCGTCGGTAATTACTACGCAGACAATATTAAAATTTCTAACAAAGGAACTGAATTTGATCTTGTTGATAAAGACAATTATGTTCTTCCAGTTCAAACAAAATTACTTGGAAAACATAATATATTTAATTTAGTAAGCGCAATTTCACTTGCTTTAGAAGTTGGAGTTAAATACGAAAAAATTAATAATCTACTTAAAGATATTGAGCCTATTAAACATAGATTATCTCTAAGAACTACAACAAATAGATATACAATACTAGATGATGCATTTAACTCTAACCCAGTAGGTTCAAAAAACGCTCTTGAAGTTTTAAAGAATTTTGAGGGAAATAAAAAAATTATTATAACTCCTGGTATGATTGAACTTGGCGAAAAGCAAGATATATTAAACGAAAAATTTGGAGAATATATTGCTGATAGTGCAGATTTCGTAATATTAGTTGGAAGAAAACAAACGCTTGCAATTCAAAATGGTCTAAAAAATAAAAATTACGATAAGAATAATATCTATATAGCAAAAGACCTTAACGATGGATTCGATAAAATTAATTCTATAATTAAGACAGGTGATGTACTTCTTATCGAAAACGATTTACCAGATACTTTCAACGAATAACATGTTTTCTTAATACAAATAGATATTTATAAAGAGAGGCTCTTATGATAAACTTAGCAGTTTTTTTCGGTTCTAGATCCGTAGAACATGAAGTTTCAATAATTACAGCACTTCAAACAATACTTACTTTAAAAGAAAATAACAATCTAAATATACAACCTATTTATATAGATAAAACAGGTGACTGGTACACTGGAGATAATTTACTTGAAATTGATAACTTTAAGAATATAAAAAAAGTAATTGCAAATTCACAAAAGATTAATTTTGTAAGAGAAAATGGAAAAACGTATATAGTAAAATCGCCTTTACCAACCTTAAGAAAAGGAATCATCTCACAAGTAGATATGGCATTTCCTATTATACATGGTTCATACGGCGAAGATGGTTCTTTACAAGGCTTTTTTGAGCATATGCAAATTCCATATATCGGTTCTTCTGTACTTGCAAGTGCTACTACAATGGACAAAATAATTACAAAGTTAATACTAAAGTCTAGTGGTGTTAATGTTGTTGATAGTGTTTGGTTCTCAGCAGACGAGTGGTTAAACGATTCAAATAAATGTATAAAATTAGTTGAAGATAATTTGGACTACCCACTAATAATAAAACCCTCTGACATTGGATCAAGCATTGGAGTAAAAGTTGTTAAATCCAAAAAAGAAGTTGAAGATGCAGTTAATTTTGTTAGAAAATTTTCAAATAGAATATTAGCAGAAAAAATGATTCAAAATATGAGGGAAATTAATATATCCGTACTTGGTGATAGCGAAGAAGTTGAGCTTTCTGTATGCGAAGAACCAATATCTGACGACGAATTTTTAACATTTGACAACAAATATAATTCAAATGGATCGTCAACTAAAGGAATGTCATCTGCCAAAAGAGAAATACCGGCAAAACTCACAGAAACAGAAAAAAACACAATAGAAACTATGGCAAAAGAATCATTTAGAGCATTAAATTTAAGCGGACTCTGTAGAATAGACTTTATAATGGATACAAAAGAAAAAAAAATATATGTAAATGAATTTAATACAATACCAGGATCACTTGCATTTTATCTTTGGGAAGCAACAAATAAAAGTTTTCTAGAAGTACTAAATACATTAATAAAACTTTCAAGCAAAAAAGAAAGAAATGAAGCAATGCTAATAAGAACAAATAAAAGCAATATCCTCTCAGGTGTAAAACTTGGTGGACTAAAAAAATAAGATACTAGATTAAAAGAGTGGAGATAAATAAAAATCCACTCTTTATTATTATAACTTTACTATTTCATTTAGAAATAGTAGGTTCCATATACAATTGATCATATACATTTCCAGTAATATCTATATCATCAACCCTCTTAAATACATTTGTCGCTCCCTTTTTAGCTATTATTTCAAAAAAGTAAGATTCCTTGATTCTTTTATCATTTAAGTCTACAGTACTTTTCGCTAATGGAAGAATATATTTTGTTCGCCACATTCCGTCGACTCCTTTTACTAATTCAATTGGAAACACCCTGTCATATCCAACAAAATCTTTATAGTAAAATCTATCACCATTTTCATCTACAAAAGTCATATTTTTTAATTCATTTGATGCATCTAAATAAACTTTATCCGCATCCCCCTTTACATTACAGCTTACATCGATTTGCTCAAATGACAAAAATCTATGCGGATTGTTTGAAAGTCTATTCCCAAATAAATCTTTTTGACCTCGCCAGTGATTCCAAGCACCTATAATTTCTATAAAATCTATAGATAAAGTTTTAATAATAAAATCTCTATTTATTTTTTCGCTCTTCTTAATATCTGTATTTACAGTCGCTATAAATTTCGCATTATACTTATCATCTAACATATCACTAGTTACACTATAAATGTATTCCCATTCCTTTTTACTTCCTACATTTCTTTTAAAACTCATTGGATATTCTTGATATAAAATAAGACCATTATTAAGTACGGGTATGGAAACTTTTACCGAATCAACATATTTTGAAGTAGTTAATTTTATACTATAATCATTATTAATTAATAGTAATTCATCCATATCAATTACTGGCTTTATTGGAGTATTTATAGAAAAATCTAAATTCATCTTTTTAATATTATTTGCATTCATTTTATCTGTAGCAGTAATTAAAATATTATATTTGCCATCAACTAAATTCTTCGGTATATTTACTATTTTACTATTCCAATTAATTTGCCCACCTATGGTTGAACTACTAACTCCACAATCTTTAATTTTAATGCCATCTTTATAGATTGAAAAATTTAACGATAGGGGATTAATATAATCTGTTTTTATATTATATATACGTAGATTTTCTGTTATTGGCATTTCATTAATATTAAAGTCACTACTATCTGATTTTATTTTCGCATCTAATACTATCGGTATATTTTCTTTAATTTTTTCAGCATCAATTTTATAGTTACTCCAAGAATCATCTGTATCTTTTACCCTATATTTTACAATATAAGTTTCGTTTTTATCTATATCAAAACTTATACTATTCATTTTTGATTTAAACCACCCACTCTTACCTACTTTGTATAACCATTCTCTATCAATTATCCCACTATTGTTTTTTGAAATATAATCTAAATCATAACTGCCATTTTCTGCGTAATATACACTTACTAATCCTGCAGATTCAGTATATTTTTTAACAAAATTTGCAATTGGTTTTCTATGAACCTTTAAATTTAATTTACTAATATTTGAAAGTAATTTGTAATTATCAAATTTACTAGCATCTATACTTTCTATAGGATTATCCTTTACCTTGTAAGTAATATCATAATAACCGACTTTACTTATATTTGTAATTGGATAATTTAAACTAACCTTATTTTCTTTAATAATTCCCTCATTATTTTCAATATCTCCTAAAGTTTGTTTATAAATATATTCTTCATTTTCTTTAATATCATTTTCGTAATCATCATAGTAAGTTAATAATTCAATATAATTCTCTTTAGTAAGTATTTTTGAATTCGAAATAATATTTTTATTACTTACAAAAACATCATTTGGATCAAGATTAGAATTTATTTTTTTATTAAAAACTAATACAATTTTGTCATCTAAGGCATATGCATCCACTATATTTATAGGCGCATCTCCTCCCATTCCTTTAAAGACACTTACACTATTATTCTTTATAACATTTCTTACATTTAAATTTATATCATTAAAATACTTTTCTCCCTTTAATGATGTTATATTCCCATTGCTAATAAAAAATAATTTGATATAATCATCAACATTAATATTTTCTTCAAGATATATCTCTAATTTTTCATCTTCTGTTTTTATATTCTCAACTTTATTAATTTTTCCTAGTTTTAAGTAATTAAGATATTTTTTCCATTTATCACCTAAAAAAATTTTCCCTCTATTAGAAGATAAATTTACGAGTTCTTTAATCGATACCGATTGGTCACAATAATCTGTATCAAAAGGTATATTTTCATCACATTTTAAATTTAAAGCTTTATTATCTGAAATAGCAAATATAGAAAAATTATTTTCTAATAAATATTCTGTAATCTCCTCATCCAAGCTTTCAAACTTATAAGGTTTTTCACTTCTCATATCGAGAGAATTTCCTGCAGAAAATAACATAAATACTTTCTTTGAATCTTTTCTATAATTAAGATTTTTAATCTTATTCAAATCAATCGCATCTATATCATATACAAATTCTTCACTAGTCTGAACACTAGCTTGTTTCCAATAATTTTGAAAAGTATATCGTAAATTTGAAATATTCCATCTTTCAATATAAGCAAAACCCATTCCTTCCGCTTCCCTATAGTGCTTTGATTTATACAAAACTCTACTTGCAGCAAGATTTGATTCATCATAAAATACATATTGATTTCCAGTTTCTTTATGACCACCATAGCGATTACTTTTTTTATCAATATATGAAGTAACATAAGTCTTTATATCTAAAGCCTTTTCAAACACCTCAATTAAAGGGCGCTCTGTACTTATAAAAGTTTCATAATTAATATAGTCAGTGTGGTGAACATTGTTTTCACCTCGTCCTTCATTTCCATCAACTGTACCACTTCTATCATAATCAATTTTAATTTGCCTATTCCAGTAATACTTAGGTATTAACCATTTTTGTGTACCTATCTTTACTTCATCTGTTATATAAATTATATTTATATCTACACCATCTGCAAAAAGTTCAGCTTTTTTAGCGTTTAAATCTACTTTTAATTGATTTAATTGTGTCCCAGTATAATCTGTAGCTACTACTAAATCAATTTTCTTTTTATCTTTTAAACTTACTGCTAAACTTACTACTGGTGCAATATTATAGACTTCTGATGTAACTTTATCCGTAACGCTAGTTAGAACATCAGAAAAATCTACATATTCCCACAATCTATTTTCTGTTTCTTCTAAGACCATTTCTTCAAAATAGTATCTACCTACATGATCTTTTTTAACATCGAGTTTTACTAAATTTCCACTATCAAAATCTTTAGTATTTAAATTATTATATCTATCACTGTAACTTCCAAGTTCTACCCACGAACTAGATGAATTTTCATAGGCAAACCAAGTTTCATCTGTATAACTTCCGTCATTATCACTATCAAAACACATAAGATAAATTCTTTTACTTATATTATCTTTGTCTGGCGAAGTAGATTCATCAAAAAGTGTTATTGTAGCGTTTTTATTGTCTTCTGAATTTCTTAGAACTCTTTCTGTAACTGAAAGTTTTGCTAGTGGTGGTAAATCAACATCTACATTACGTTCAATTTCTTTTGTATGAGAATATCCAATTGTATTTTCTACTGTTAAAGTTACTTTTATCTTTCCCTTTCTTTTAAAAGTAGCATAAATCGTGCTATCGCCGTTCATATTTCCTCGAACTTTTATATCGTCAGCCGACAAATTTTCAAGTGGCTCTATAGTCCACTTTGTTTTAGAATAATCTATTGGATATTTACTTGAATTAGAAATTGAATCCAACGCATCTAAAGTTATAGTTTGATTTATTTTATAATTCCCGTCTTCATGAATTTTAGCAAATGGAATGGGAGGTGCAACTTCAATAGTAACTGAATCCGTATCTTTTTGATTAGTTGAATCCTTAACTGTTCCAGTAATTTTATAAGTACCGACAGAATTAAAATATACTGTTTTCTTTCCCTCTCCTAAGGTCCCTACCATCGAAGATGGTTGATCAAAAGTTAAAGAAGTTATATCATCATCTACATCACTTATTGTAGTAGCGATTTTTATATCTTCACCCATAACAACAAAATTATTTGAAGTCATATTTATCTTTGGTGCTCTTCCACTTGGAATTGGACTTCCTTTTGGAAATACTTCTATAGATACTTTTTTAGTATCTAAACTATGTTTATTACTTTTTGTATCATAAATATCAAGTGTATAATTTAAACTTTGACTTCTTGAAATATCAAGATCAAAACTATAGCTTGAATTACTACCCTCATAAATCACATTATTACTTTCATCTAAAAATTGATAATAGTCTACCCTATTTGGTGAAATAGAAGAAGATCCATCAAGCTTTATAGTAACTTTTCTAGTTTTATTTGAGTCATAGTCTACTTGGTCCATTTCAATGGTATAAGGTGTAGCACTAGCTTCTAATACCGCTTGAAAATCACCTTTAACTATATTTATAGATTTTGTAATTGTTCCTATCTTTTCACTGTCACGAGAATACTTTGAAGTAAAAGTGTATTCAGCTTTAATATCTATAGAATTATTTCCATCATTTAAGGCAGCAACAGGAATACTTATAGTTGTTGGTCTACTATTTGTTTTACTTGAAGTTGACTTAATAATTTCACCCTTATAATTAAGACCCCCTATTTCAACTATCTGCATAGAAAGTGATTTTACATCACTATTCTTTGCATAAGAACCTAAATCAACATTCATTGATAAGTTTACTGGTAGATCAATACTAGTCATAGAAGAATTTGCAGTATATGTTTTTCCAAGTGGAAAATTCATATTATTTGACATAGAAAAATCTTTTGCAATAGCGTCCATATCAAATACAGCGTAATATACTGTTCCACTGGTTGTTTTATGTTTTATTTTTACAGAACCACCATTAAAAAGTGTTGGAGCTGATTGTACAAGAACTTTATTTTTTCTAGCATCTTCACTTGTTCCAAAAGCGGTGTTACTTGCAGTCATATTTATATTAGTGCCATGATGATATAATGGAGCGTTCCATACGTAATTTTCTATGCCACTATCACTATTTTTCCAAGATGGATAAGCACCCGAAACATCAATATAATTCCAGTTAAGCGGTGTGTTTCCTGAAAGTTCATCAGGTGGAAAATCAGGGTTTCCGTATATAACATCATCTGACGTAACTCCTAAATATTCATATTCATAATTACCAGAAGATAAAGGAAATTCTTTTTTTCTTTGACTAAGTACAAAATTTACATCTGAATACACTACTAATCCATAAAAGTTGTATATATCTAAACTTGCTTGTTTTCCACCAAATGAAATAAGATTAAATCCCTCATTACTTAGATACTCAGTAAATTCACTTTGATTTAAAAATTTACTTGTGTCAAGTCCATACAAGGCTATTCTTTTTTCAAAAGTACTATATAAATCGCTCTTTTGACTTGGACTTGTAGCGTAGCTTATAGAAGAAAAAATCATTATCGTTATTAGTATTAAAGCTATATTTTTTTTCATTTTTTCACCTACTTATGAAGTTCTGTAAAATATACAGTGCCGTATCTACCTACATAATCAACTTTTATATTGTTTATAGTAGTTGAATAAAAATTCCATGCTCTACTTCCCTCATTATCTTTTAGATAAAAAGATTTCTGAGTAGTATCAACAATATAATCCGTTATTTTATCGCCAGTGTCTTTTCCAAATAAAGAAATCATAGTATCACGTACCATAGATACATATTCTTCATCGTTATCATATACTGCTTTTAAATTCATAAGAGTCATACTCATACTTGCATTATGACTAAATGCTGAATGTTGATAATCTTTTGCTACATCAATATTATTTTCTTCTAACCAAACTCTAGTATATCCATTATGGTTACTTTCCATTGCATTTGTTGAAAGATAGGTTTGAATTTTTACTATTTTATTGTTTTCTGAATAATATGCACTTGCTACTTTCCCATGATCTAAAAATACTTTTAATATATCTTTTGCTCTTTTATTTATATTAGGAACAAATTCATCGCTTGCCTCATAATTTGAAAATTCATTATTATAAGGATCATTAAATCTTAATTCATCACCTACAATAATATAATCGCCAGTGTAATATGTTCTGTCTTCCGTAATTGCTTTTTCTACTACTTCTTTATCTGTTTTAAGTAGAGCCTTTGGTATATCTTTAAAAGTGTCTACTACTTTTTCATCTGTTAATTTAAGTGGCTTTCTAATAGTTTTGTCTATTAATCTATTTACTATTACAGATGCTTCAGCTCTCGTTGCACTATTGCTTGCTTTAAAACTTCTATCTGGGTAACCTGTTATAATCCCTCTAGAATATACTTTTAAAACGCTATCTTTCATATTTGCTTTTACAGTGTTAAAATCAGGGATATAGTAAGAAAAAGCATCTAAATCTTCATCTATATAAGATCCTAACTCATCCTCAATTAAATTTTCGCTACGCACTACCATTCTCGCCATTTCGGATCGAGTAATTTCTTTAGTGTAATTCACAAATTCATTTTCTAGTATTATATTATCTTCCATCGCCTTCTTTACTACAGGCGTGTACCAAGATTTGCCTATATTTACATTTCCTATTTCCCTATCTGTTGCTTTTAATAATAGTTTTGTAAATTCTGCTACTGTAATAGTTCCGTTCGGTTTAAATGTTCCATCTAGATAACCGTTAATTACCCCCTTACCTATAAGTGTTTCTATATAAGGCTCTGCCCAAGTATCACTTACATCAGTGAAAGTTAAAGTTTCTGCATATGTATTAAGTGAGTATAAGAACGTACTTAAAATAGTTGCAAGTATAAATGAAATCACCAATTTTCTAACTACTTTTTTTACTTCGCTTTTATTTTCATTATTTTTAACAATCATCGCTCAGTCACCTTCCTTTTTATGTAATCTCAGTACAATGATACCATTTTGCGATAAATTATTCAACTTTTTTATAGCTACTATAATTTAATTTTCAACTATCCACTAAAAAACTCTATACTAAAGCCTATACATTTATTATATACGACATTAAATTGTATTTATTTTATATATAGCTATTTAATATTTTATTAAAAAAACGTGACATTTAGCAGTTTTTGTCGTATTATCTTAAGTTCTGCAATAAAACAACAAAAAAACTACCCGCATAACACTGGTAATAGTGTAGTTGCGGGTTTTCTTTTTTTACGTTTTATTGTAGTGTTTTGAGCCTATTTTTTAGTTTCTGAAATATTTTTTTTGATTTGTTGTAACGTTCTTATCTTTGTTGAAAAATCAACGTTTGTAGCTAATCCAATATCTTGTAAAACTTCATCATAATAATCAAATAAATAATAGTTTTGATCGACGTTTGTACAACTACATTTTTTTAGACTATTAATAATTCTGGTAATGCTATATTTCCCATTTAGTTTATATTCAAGTATTCTAGCTATGACTAATGCAATGAAGCAAGTTAGAAAATGCGCTTTTATGTGTTTTTCAGTTGATACAAACACAGGTCTTGATTCTAAGTCGCTTTTAGTAACCTTAAATGATTCTTCTATCTTCCATAAACCGCGATAAATTTCAATGATATCACTAGCTGATTTTTCATACTCGCTTGTCACTAGAACATAGTAACCATCAAGTTCTTCTTGATCTTTGATTTTTTTTTTGTCCAGAATAAGTGCCGTTGAATCTGCAATTTCTCCCGTTTCTTTTACAAAAGTAAGATTCTTAACATAGCCTGCAGCACCGTGAGATGTAGAGCGATTATAACTAGAAGGAGATTTAATAAGTTTTTCTGCCTTTTCTATGGCTTTTGCTCTCTCGTGTCTAGCTTTTTTTGCGTATTTTTCACTGTAAAATACAACTTGCTTTACATCAATTGGTTTCTTTTTCTTTTTACCTGATGCCATAGTTACATTTATTTCTGTAGGATATAAACGTGATTTCCACTTGTAGTCAGATCCAAGCCATTCGAATCCTTCATCATTTTTGATATAGTTTTTAAGTTCTGCATTAGCGCCTCTTGCTGTTTGACTAAAGACAAATCCATCATTTGCTGAAAGAGTATAATTAATATTGTCACCTGTATTCATACCTTTATCTGCAACAACTATTACTTTACCTAAATCAAATTCTTTTTTCATACGAGAAAACGTTGGTCTATACGTTAAACAGTCATTAGTATTTCCAGCGTAAAGATCGTAAGTAATAGGAATACCATTGGTATCCATAAATAAACCCATTTGAACAATTGGATTAGGGCGGTGTTCTTTAGAAACACCTTTGCGTCTAAAATCATCGGTTTTATCTGACTCAAAATAGTAATTGGTTACATCGTAATAAACAAGATTGGTATCTCTACTGTAGTTCTCTTTGATACGATCATTTATCCAAAGTTGTAGTTCATTACTTTTTTCGTTGAAAAAACTTAATGAGCGGTAAACATCGTCTAAAGAATAGTTTGTTTTTTCAAAGAACATATCTCTATTGTCGTATGCTTGCTTTTTTGAACCCGGCTCTAATAGTCTTGAGTTTATAAGTAACTTCATAATGTGATTAGTATTTGCTTCAATCTTGGTAGAACGTTGTCTGTTTATTAAAAACTTATCTATCTCAAGAGTGTGATAGATAGAACTCAATGCAGCATAGCCAAAGTTTTTACGGTTATTGGTACCAATAGAAAGTTTTTCAGATGATTTGTATTTAACCAATACATCTATTTCTTTAACTGAACTTTCATGGTTCATTTCTTTCACGATATTTTCAAAGTGTTCTATTGGATCAGTATAATCTTTATATAGTTCATCTAAATATCCAAGTGACTGAATTGTTCTAGATCTAGGTTTTTTAGTTTCTTTATCTCTATAGCTTTCAACAATAGAAAGGTAAGTTCGACCAGATTTCTTTTGTTTAATTTTTCTAAGATACATATTATCACTCCTTTTACTGTATATACTTATTATATCATAAAACTACTTAAATCTACAGTAATACGAAAGAAAAGTAAAATAAAAAAGTCTAAACCAATTCGATCTAGATAGGTTTAGACTTAACTATATATAATTTGCTGCAAAACTAGGGCTATACATTTATTATATACGACATTAAATTGTATTTATTTTATATATAGCTATTTAATATTTTATTAAAAAAACGTGACATTTAGCAGTTTTTGTCGTATTATATATTATAAGAGGTTTATAAAGCCATAGATATATTATATGTAACACTTTATAATATTTTTTCGAAAGCACCACAATTTATTTGTAATATTTTATACTTTATTCTAATTTATGGTTGTTTTTCATTTAGCTTTAAGATACAATATTATTATTAAGTTGTAATTTACTCATAACTTAATTATTTTTCCCAGATATACCTTATTGTGTGAATCAAAAAAGAAAAAAACTGATTTTTGTAATCAGTTTTTTTCTTTTTATTATTTATATTATTTAATTTTAAAAAATTATTAGTTAGAAAAAGCTAACAATGTAAAACCGTTTACTATTGTAAATACAATAATACCCGCTGTTAAAACACCAAGAACTATTGCTAAAAGAGCGTTTTTAAATTTAATATTTAAAATTCCAGCAGCAACAATACCCGTATATGCTCCCGTAGTCGGTATAGGAAGTGCTACTAATACGTAAAGACCAAGCAGTTCATACTTTTTAAAATTTTTCACTTTCTTAAGTGCCCTATTTTCAAATCTTTCAATTAATTCTCCAAAAAACTTATATTTCCTTAAATAAGTAAATAAGGGTTTCGTTATTATTAGTAAAATTGGTACAATTGACATATTTGCAATCACACTTAGAATAGTAGCATTTAAGGGAGTCATACCCAAACCCACTCCAACAGGAATAGCTCCTCTAAGTTCTGAAATCGGCATCACAGAAAGTGCAATTACATATAGATAGTTTATTAAAGTCATATCCTCATCCTTTATATTATATTTTATCATTACTATTATATCAAAAAAAATAAAGAATTATACCATAGTACGGTATAATTCTTTAAAAAAAAATATGTTTTTTCGGAAAACCTTTTTACATATTAGCTAACTTTTTCTTCGTCTTTTGAGAAATGCTCTTTCTCGTAATCTCTAGCCATTTTAAATATAACCGGACTTAGAGTGATAAGAGCAATAAGGTTCGGAATAGCCATAAGTCCATTGAATGCATCTGAAAGATTCCAAACAATACCTATTGAAGCTACAGAACCAATAAATACGAATACTGGCCATGCATACTTATAAAAGTATTTAACAAATTTAACTCCAAAGATATATTCAGCACATTTAGATCCATAATAATACCATCCAAGAATTGTAGAAAATGCGAAGAATATAAGTCCAAATGCAACTATAAATCCACCAAATCCACCAAGTCCTGTTGTAAATGCTTGAGTTGTAAGAGCAGCTCCACTTAAACCATCTTTAATAGTCATAAGACCACTTTGAGGATCAAGTTTAACTAATCCAGAAACCAATATAACTAATGCTGTCATAGTACAAACAATTAATGTATCAATAAATGATCCTAAAGAACCAATTATACCTTGTCTTACTGGATCATTATTTTTTGAAGCTGCATGAGCAATTGGAGCTGATCCAAGACCTGCTTCATTTGAGAATACACCTCTTGCAACACCAAATCTAATAACACTACCAAGAAGTCCACCAGCTACTGCATGTGAATTAAAGGCATTTGAAAATATCATTCCAAAAGCTGAAGGAAGCATTGAAGCATTTGCGAATAAAACGATTAATGCACCTATTACATAAATTGCAGCCATTAGAGGTACAACTTTTTCTGTAAATCTACCAATCGATTTAATACCACCAATAATTACTGCTGCAGTTGCAACTGCAAGTACTACTCCAGTTATAACTGGACTAACACCAAAACTAGACTCTACAGCTTGTGCAACTGAATTCGCCTGAACCATGTTACCAATACCAAATGATGCAATAAAGCCAAATATTGCAAATGCAAGACCAAGCCAAGCAAAATTAATACCGAATCTTTCTGTCATACCATATTTAATATAGTACATTGGTCCACCAGATTTTTCACCATCTTCATTTGTAACTCTATACTTAATAGCAAGTAATGCTTCACCAAATTTTGTAGCTCCACCAAACGCTGCTGTAACCCACATCCAGAAAACCGCTCCTGGTCCACCAGCTGCAATCGCACCCGCAACACCAGCAATATTACCTGTACCAATTGTAGCGGCAAGTGATGTCATTAGTGCCTGAAACGGTGTAATATCTCCTTCACCAACTTCTTCTTTAGAAAATAATAATTTAAATGCATAACCTAATCTTCTAAATTGAATAAATTTTAAACCTGTTGATAATAAAATACCCGTACCAACTAAAAAAACAATCATTAATGGTCCCCATGCAAAACTACCTAAAGCACCAACCCAACTGTTAATTTGCTCCATAAAAATATTCCCCCTTATAATTTTAGAGAATATATTAAAATATTTATAAAAAAAATAATAATACCATACAAATAAATGCTTGAATGCAATTAATTAATAATAACAAAACCAACATATACGAATAATTATAAATATTTTTCTTAATATATTCATCTATTTGTTACAATTATATATTTTTTTTAATATTCAGTCAATTAAATATTTCTTTTGCTTAACATTTATAAGATGTGTTTTGCAATTGTTAATATTTTTTCATACATTTTTATGTAATTAGTATACAAATAAATTAATATGGCTTTTGTTGTGAACTTTACGAAATATGATTATAGCTTATTATAAGTCGATTTTCGTTAAGGATACTTCAATAATGATTATAAAATTGATACAAAAATAAAAATCGATATAAAAAAAAGTTCCAAAGGCAAATTCAGCCTTAAGTCTCTTTTTTTTTATATCAATTTTTATCCGTTTTGTCTTTATTCAAGTTTTTTGCTTACCATATATTTGCTTATGGTTATAATCTCGTTTAGCTAAAGCTAAACATTGTGGAATATTATGAATAATTTTAAATCGATATAAAAAAACGCTCCAAAGGCAAATTCAGCCTTGAGTCTCTTTTTTTTATATCGATTTTTATCCGTTTTGTCTTTATTCAAGTTTTTTGCTTACCATATATTTGCTTATGGTTATAATCTCGCTTAGCTAAAGCTAAACATTGTGGAATCTTATGAATAATTTTAAATCGATATAAAAAAACGTTCCAATGGCAAATTCAGCCTTGAGTCTCTTTTTTTTTATATCGATTTTTATCCATTTTATCTTTATTCAAGTTTTTTGCTTACCATATATTTGCTTATGGTTATAATCTCGTTTAGCTAAAGCTAAACATCGTGGAATTTAATGATTAATTTTGAATCTTAGCTTAAAAAAAACGCTACGAAGCTTGATTTCGCTTCGTGCGTTTTTTAGTTTTTACTTATTAAAATATGAAATATAATTATTAAAACTATCTACTGATTTAAACAGTGCTAATTTGCTATCATTTAAAGTATCTGTGCTTACTTTAATTGCATCTATTGTTTTTGTATAATCAAGGTATGTTGCTAAACCATATTCATATTTTAGCTTCATTGTTTTATACGTTCTTGTAGCTAATTCTAATCTAAGCTCATTAATCTTAACTGTGGCTTCATTGTTCATTATTGTATTGTAATCTGATCTTAGTTTCAATTCTTCTGCTATTTTTGCATCTTCTAAGTCTTGTGTTAAATCTTCAACTGCATTTTCAAGATCTTCGTAGCTATCTGGTTTTTCATATCTTGAATACTTATCAACTGTCGTTTTTTCAAGTTCTTTTAGCATTAAATCATTTTTTGCTTTTACTACATTTTTACTGTTTTCTTTTGCTTTTACAGAAAGTGACTCAATATCATACGATGGAACACTAGCATCTATTTTATAAACTCCGCTTAATGTAAATTTTGTACTTAAATCATATCCAGTAATTCTTGCAAGTTCCATTTGAGAAAGTTCAATTGCAAGATTTGCTTTTTTTACTTCTAGTAAATTTTGATCTCTTGTACTTTCAAATACTTTTAAATCACTTTCCGTTATTAATCCAAGATCAAATTTCTTTTTATTTTGCTCATAAGTTGTAACAGATGTATTATAGTTTGTTTTAATAGTAGTTAAATTATTAAGTTTATTATCTAAATCTGTATATGCAGCAACAACGTCCTGTCTTAAGGCATTTTCTAAATCTTTTTTATCATCTTTTAAATCATTTAATTTTCTCTTATCCTGTGCTGGGTAAAGATCTTTTATCTTACCATTTTCAAGATAGGCTGCGTCAGTTCCAAGGCTATTTAATTTTGTTGAGTCTGCCTTACTAATATCAGAATTAAGTTTTCTAGTAGCTATCAAAATCTTTCTATCAATAGTAGCAATTGAATAGCTATTTTTAACAGCCATTTCAAGAGCTTTGTCAAAATTAATTTCTACATTTTTGCTAATATTTGCGCTAATTAACACTGGAGTAACATTATTGTCTGCAAATGAAATGCTCATCATAGATAATATAAGCATACCCATTAAAACTATTGAAACTATTTTTTTATTCATAACTTTATTCATTAAAATGCTCCTTTCTGGATATACGAACTACCATGTTTTTCGCTTGCACCCTCTAATTTATATATAGCATTAACATATTTTCTAATTGCAGATTTAAATCCTACTTCAATCATATTATATTTGTAATTAAGTCTATTATAATCAATCTCTGTCATTAGTCCTTTTTCAAACATTAGTTTTGAATTGCTCAAGTTTTTTCTCTCAGTCACAAAAGTTTCTTTTTGATTTAAGTAATTTTGTCTTAAAGTTATTAAATCAGTATAGCCCGTATATATATCCATTTTTACAATATTTTTTGCGTTTTCAAGAGAATCTTCACTTCGAAGAACATTAAGTCTTGCATTTACTCTATCAGTTAAAAGCTCATTTGATAAATACTCTTTAATAATGTTCTCTTCTCTTACATATTGATTTAAATCAAAATTTGCATTTGCAATTTCATCTCTATTTTTAAGCGCTTTATCGTAGTATCCTTCAAAAGAATCAAAACTTTCATTTGGAATTGATAAGAGTTCACTTGTTAAATTAATCTTACTATTTAAATCTACTCCAATTAACTTTTTAATATTCATCTCAAGAGTATCTTTATTTCTAATATCACTATCAAGTTCCATCTTTTGAATTTGTAAGTTTAATTTACTAGTAATATATTGATCTTCTGAAATTAAACCTTTTTCATATTTTAATGTATCTGCGTCAAAACTTTTAACCATTGTATTATAATAATCTTCTTTAGCATTAATTAAACCAGTTAAATCTAAATCATTAATATATAAACTTCTCAGTGAAGTCTCAATAATTGGTGCAATTTCTTCTTTTTGATTTTTTGCCTTTTGAATTCCTGTCCAAGCGGCGTAATGAAGAAAATCTCTGGTTTTAATAAAGTTATCAAGCATCTCTTGACCTGTATATACTGGAGGTGTTTTTCCAAGTGCAGCTTGATACTTAGTAAGAATATAAGCTTCTGTTGGACTAAGTGTTTCATTGTCCTTGTACTTTTTGTCATATAATTTTTTATATGCATCAATTGTATCTAGTGCATCTTGAATTTTATTTTTAGCTTCCATAGCCAAATTTTCTTGATCCCATGCATTATCAATCCCGTCTTGCACCTTTTTAGCATTTCTGTCATGTTCCACTGCTAATTCTACAGCTTTTTTAAGACTTACATCAGTAGTCTTAACCACATTATCCTCAGCAAAACTTGCAGCGAATGTCATCACAAGTAAACTAAGCAATAATATAGAGGATATTAAACGTTTCATCTTATCACTCCTAAAATCAATTTTTGATACGTATCTATATTTGTCTGTATTTTCACATTAATATAGAACACTATATTTCTATTATAAAACAATTTAATTAAGTAAATATTAATCAATTATTAAATATCTATTAAATGATTTCTAAAAACTACTACAGATACCTAAAAATAAAGACTAATTGTACACTCATAATTCATTTACTAATATTTTAATCTAACATACTATGTTAGTTACTTAATATTATTTATTATTTTCATTGCCAAGACAATAGCTTGCTCTCTCGATGCATTTCCTAAAGGATTAAATTTATTTGATCCAACTCCAGAAAAGACTTTATATTCTTTAGAGAGTTTATCTATAGACTCTTTTGCCCATGAAGACATTTTATCTTCATCATCAAAAGAAGTATTTTCACTACCCAATGACTCTTTATCGAGTTCTTTACCAGAAGCTTTCAAAACCTTATCAAGCATAAGAGCCATTTCTTGCCTTGTAATAGTCTGCTTTGGTGAAAACTTTCTAAAGTCAGTACCATTTACAATACCTAACTGATATGCGTAAGTAACAAATTTATTATCTGTATCCGTAAAATAGTTGTTGTATATTGTTTTTAATTTTTTTCCTGTTAAATTTTGATACAAATTTACAGCAATCTCTGCAAATTCTTCTCTCGTTATGTCTTTTCTAAAATTATTAAGGATACCAACATATTCAATTTTTTCAGAAAATTCATCTACATTTACAAGAGCCCAATCACTTGGAATATCACTTGCTAATTTTCCTTTATAAGCTAAAAGAATACTATCTTTTTTTTCTTTTAAATCAGCCTCTTCTTTTAGCTTTTGCTCTTCTTCAAGCTTCTGTCTAAGTTCTTCCTGAGTTTTTTTGATCTCATCTGTTGCTGAAGTATCAGAAGTAGATACAACTTTTCCAAGTTCATCGTAAATAATTATAGATTTAACTGTATCATCGAAATTTACTCTCATATTATCTTCTTTAGCCGAATCGTTTGAAACAACTTTGAGCTTTACATAGCCTACAATGTAACCATAGAGTTTATTGTCTTTTATTTCGACAATTTTAAGAGAATTCCCATCTCTATCAGTTAAAACTTGACTACCATAATTAACTCTTACGTAATCGCCAGACGATTTATCTAAAAAATAATTAATAACTATTAATCTAATTCTTTTCTTTTGAAGACTCTCTAATAGCTCATTCATACTCGAGCTTCTTCCCTGAATTTTTTTCTCTAATTCATCAATTGTTTTTTCTTCGTATGCTTTTTCAATCTTTAAAAATTCTTTTGTTATATAAGTTTCTTCGATTGTCAAATCAATATTTCTATTTATAACATCTTTATAATCATATAAAACATCATCATTTAATTCAAAACTTACGTTTGGCTGAAACTCTGAACTTAATCCTATAGTAACTTGACTTTGAAGTTTTATTTTTTTTAACATAGGTTCGACTTCAAAACTAACCGTATCTGTAAGTTCACTGTCATCCGAGGTCATTGTTATTTTTGCCCTACCATTTTTTAAAACCTTAAAATTTCCTAAAGTATCTATACTAATTATAGAATTATCATCTGATTTCCACTTTACTGTATCTAGTATAACCTTGCTAGAATTTGAAGATGACTTTAATATAGGTTTAAGCTGACCCGTTTGTCCTAAATATACTTCATACCTATTGTATTTTTCATGAAGAAATCCAGTATCAATTTTTGCACTCTTTATTGTAGATTCTGAAAAAATATTAACTTCATCAGTTAATCCATTAGCAGTAGTCACTCTAATTCTAGAGGCACCTTCATGAGTTGGTATAAAATAATCTACACCATTTTCACTAGTAATTTTATAGCCTAAACTACTAAGAACACTTACTTTTACATTATTTTCGCTTACACTTATTGGATTAATTTCAAACTTAACAGGTACTTTTTCACCAACTAAAACTCTTGTTGGCATATTAATCAGTTTAATACTTTTAGGATAAGTTTTTTTAGCAGTTATAACTTTCGGCGTTGTAACTTTTGAATCTATTATACAGTAATCACTGTAAAGACCATCTACAGTAGTAGCATCTATTCTAACCAATCCACTTTTTAATGCGGTAACTATTCCATTGTTATCAACACTTGCTATTGAAGTATCTGACGATTTATAAGTGACACCTTTTTCAATTGGAATAATATTTTCATATTTTGGAATTAACTTAAATGTAAGCATAAAACTTTTGTTGTTATCGTTAAGTTCTATTTTTTTATCATTTAATACAATTCCTTTAAGTAACGATTTAACAAAAATATGAATTGTATCTTGCTTTTCACCATCTACAGAAATCGCCCTAATATATGCATTACCATCTTTTAATGCCTTTAAAGTACCATTACTGTTGTCTTTTACCGATACAATAGCACTGTCAAAACTACTCCAATTTAAATCTTTAAGCATAGCCGATGCTGGCTCTATCTTAAAAGGAACTGTAAATTCTTCGCCGACATACACAGTTTTTTCCTTATCCAAAATATCAACCTTTGTAACCATACTTGATACATCAACTGTTATATAATCTCTTTTTCCACCATCAACTGATGTTACTAATATACTAACGCTTCCTTCTTTTAAACCCTTAACTCTTCCCTCAGAATCCACAGATGCAATTTCAGGGCTAGTTGATAAAAAAGTTACCTTTGTATTAGCAGGAATTCTTAAATTTTCCGATTTTACTATTTCATATTCAACAACAAAATCTTCACCTACAAAAATTTTTTTATTAGGAGTTTTTATCTTTATAGATTTAATAGTTGATTTAACATTGACTAAAACATACGCTTCCTTAATATGAGTTCCAGTATTAACAGTTGCTTTAATCTCTGCACTACCTTGACCCTTTGCAACTATCGTACCACTGCTATCCACTGTGGCTACATTAGTATCACTGCTTTTCCATAATATATCACTCGAATTAATTTCATCACTTCCATCAAATAATTTTGAATTAAGTTTGATGCTTTCCCCAACATATAAGTCAAGTGAAGAAGAAGATGCAAATGATATTGATAAAAAAACTACTATAAATATAGAAACTAACATTGCTGCAATTATTTTTTTTGTACTCAAGTAAATCCCTCCTAAGAAAATATCTTAAATACATTATAACAAATTAATAACAATTAAAATTTACAATTATATTAATTTATTACAAATCAACAATTATATAAAGAACTCTAAAAAAGCCCTGATTATGTTTTCTAAGATTCAGCGGGAGTAAAAACTCCCTCTGAATCTTAGAAATTCATTTATTACAAATTGATAAATATGAACGCATTCATAATTGAATACATTCATATTATGCTTTTAATTAGGCAATGTCAAATTATTTTTTCTTTTTAAATATTTGTTTATTTTCTTGAATAACATTTTCAATATCTTTTACACTCTGATATTCTGTAGTGTATTCATTTACTATATTTGTTTGAATTTTAACCAATAAATTATTCAAAAGATTTTTTTCTTCATCACTTAAACAACTCACCATTTTTTCACTGAAATCCATATATAAATATTTTACTTCATCAAAAATACCTCGTCCTTTATCAGTTAAATGTGCTTTTATTGATCTTTTATCTTTTTTATTATTGCGTCTTTCTACAATTCCTTCTTTTTCCATTCTCTTAATCAAAGTAGTAATATTCGCCCGACTCACAAGCATTTTTCTACCTATTTCAATAAGAGGTATTCCATCTTCTTTTTCACTTAAAAGTAATATAACTAAAAATTTCGGTTCAGAAATATTGTATTTATTGTATACGTTATCGTATACAAGTCGCATTATCTCGACTGTTCTAGAAATATTAAGAAGTGTTTTTCCTGAAGAAAATTCAATAAAAGAATACGCATTAAGATACTTATCAATGTCCGCACTTAAATTTTTCATAATTTAAAGCTCCTCCTGAACCTTATCTCTAGCTATTCTCTTAGATAATAAAGTTCCAATACCAAACCAAACTATTCCAAAAACAAATAACTCAGCAAGGTTCAAAGTAAAACCAACTGGAAAGACTCCTTTAATAATAAAATCTCTAAGTGGTGAAACCATATATATTAAAGGCCATACTCCCTTTAATATTATAACAATAAAATGAGGCATTTTAAACAAGGGCCATACATAACCTGCCGTAAAAAATGATGGAATACTCATCATCATACAAAACTGAGTTGCTACGAGTCGTGTTTTAGCAATGTTTCCAATAACCATAGCTACACCTGTTAAGCACATTAAATAAATCATCGACATAAATGTGGCTGTATAAATATTTCCAAGTACATTTATATGAAGAACTTTTATTAGTAAATTAAGACTAATGAAAAACGCTAATCCTGAAACAATAATATGAACAAAGGCTTTTGCAAAAACGTTTTCTTTATTTTTTATATAGTTAAGTGTAAAAACCGACAAAAACAATTGCTGAATAAGCACAAGTATAATCCCTGGCATTACATAATACTTATAAGAAAGTTTTGGATCCCAAAGTACTCTTGTAGTAATATTAAAAATATTAGCATAGTTATTAGCTAATTTTTCAGGAACTTTTTTATCATCTTCTAAGAATTTTACAGTTATATCTTTATTAATAGAAGAAATAATTTTAGTCCCCGTTGCCATTGCATTATTTCCAATAGCTATATTAGTTCCGTCAACTAGAAGACCTAGAGCTTCGCCTTTTTTATTATTTATATTTTTTTCAAAATTTGGCGGAATAAATAATCCTGTATATACTTTTTTACTATCTACTAAATTTTTTAATTCATCCATATTTTTTACATAATACAAAACATCATACCTATCATTATTATCAAATTCTCTAACAACATTTCTAGATAAATTAGAATTATCTAAATCAAGAACTGCCATAGAAACATCATTTAAATAATCATTAGAATATACAAGGCCAAAGAATAATGTGAAGAAAAGTGGTCCAAGTATTAAAAATACTATATTTTTTGGAACAGAAAAAAATTTCTTTATTTCAATTTTAAGACTCATAAGAAATTTCCTCCTTATCTTTTAATTTAATCTCAATTCCAAATGAACTAAATAATACTATTAATCCAAATGAAACAATTGATATAATTGCTAATACACTAATATCTTGATTGAATGTGTTCGAACTACCACGAAGCATCAAATCTCTAAGAGTTTCACCATAATGTGTATAGGGCATATAGTATGCTAATTTCTGATAAAACTGTGGCATTGAAGAAAGCGGCCAAGTGTAGCCAGAAAGAATTGAACTTGGAATAAACCAAATAGCTGCAACTTGCGACGCCAATACCCTATTATTAATTACTGCCGAAATAAACTGACTAACTAATGTAACTGATAATGAAAAAACAAATGTTAGAAGCATTATACTCGGTACATTAGCTACTAATGGAACTTTAAAAAATCTAACTTGAATAAATATAATCGTTATCATCGCAACAAATCCTGCTATTGTATAAAAAGCAATATTTTCAAATAGATTTTTATACATATCTTTACCTTTTTTTGCAATAAAAGCTACTGAGGCTGTCATTGCAATACCAATTTGAACAAGTGCAGTCATAAAACCCGGAAGAAGAAAATTAACATAATTTCTTGTAGGATTTCCAAGCAAGCGTACATTAGTTTCAATTGGTCTAGCAGTGTTAAGAGCGACACTAGAAGGCATACTAAATTTTCCTTCAAATGAACTTATCATCGCTCCTGTTTTTATTGTAAGAAGTATCTCACTCGATCGTATTTTTGTAAATGATGCACTTGAAAGCTGACTACCATCAATAACTGTCATAAGCTTTGGCCTTTTCATATCTTTAAGATCTTTTGTAAAGTTTTTCGGAATAACTAATCCATAAAGAATTTTACCCTCTTTCATAAGTTCTTCTACTTCTTCTGGGCTTGATGCATAATACTTAAGACCAAATGTTTCATTATTATCAAAACTATTTACTATAGTTCTTGTTAAAGAAGTATTATCACCAATATAAACACCCATTGGAATTTCTTTTAGCTGTTTATCATTCATTATAAAAAGCGTTAGAACGTTTACAAGTATCGGAAGAAAAAGTATTAAGATAAGAGACACTTTATATTTTTTTATTTTTTCTCTCATATTATACTCCTTATTTAGAAATATCTACAATCGCAGTCATTCCTGGTCTAAATAATTCCTCATCATTATTAATTTTAATCTTTACACCATATGAAACTAAATCAAATTCACCATTTTCATTGCTCGCTTTTTTAACAGCATAATCAGCTTTTTTATTAATTCTAACAACTTTCCCTACAATTTTTTTATCTTTATAAGCTAAAGTTTTAATTTTTACTTCATCTCCAACTTTAAATTTAGAAAGATACGTTTCATCAATTTCAATATCAACCCACATATCTTTTAAATCTGTAATAGTTGCAATATTCATACCAGTTGAAGCCATTTCGCCTTCACTTGAATTAAGTAAAGTAACAGTTCCACTAAGAGGAGAAACTATTGCAGCGTCAGTTAAATACGTTTCAACTTCTTTTATACCAGCAAGTGCTTGTGCATATTTATCTTCCGATGCAGCAATATTACTACTAGCAGCAGCTACCATTGCTCTTGCAGCAGTTACTTGACCACTTGCAGCAATAATATCTTCGTTTCTTGCACCATCTTTAGCCATTTTATAATCTTCATACGCCACATTCATTTTAGTTTCAATCTCATCTACCTTAGATTTAGAAACGCCACCTTTTTTGTAAACTGCACTTAATCTATCATAAGTAGTTTTTAAATAATCATAAGCAGCTTTTGCCTTTGAAACAGTTTCACCTCTTGCGCCATTCTTTGCTTTTCTTAAAACAGCTTCAGCAGCATCAAGTTGACCATTAGCAGCTTGGTACTGAGCCTTAGCAGCTTCAACACCATTCTCTGCAGCCTTAGAAAGTGCAACTAAGCCCTCTTTCTTTGCCATAATATCCTTAGCATCGATAACTGCAATCGGATCACCTTTTTTAACAATCTCTCCTTCACTAACTTTAATCTGAGAAATTCTACCTGGAACTTTTGTATTAATATCTACATCATTAGCTTCAATGTAACCCTGAAATAAATTCTCATCATTTAAAGTAGTTTTTGAATTATTAACACTAGAAAAACCCACTAGCATTACAAGAGCAATTACAACTACACTAACCATAGTAACCATTTTTTTATTCATTTTGTCATCTCCTTAAAATCATAATATTCATTTATTTATCATTGCAAGGATAAGTATAAACTCAAAAACTATTTTTGTAAATATGTTTACTAAATTGTTAATAGAAAGTTCACATTTGTAAACATATTTACAATGCGAACTTTTTTAAAAAAAACAACTTTATTTTTTATCTTTTCAAGGTAGATAAAAACCCAATAAAACGCAGCGCCTTAAGGCTGGTCTTGCCTTTGAAGCGAAGTTTTATTGGGTTTTTATCCTTTCGAAGCGAAGTTTTACTTGTCATTTAATAATCTAACTAAGACACTACCTTTCATCTTTTCAAGGTAAATAAAAAATAAAATAAAACGTAGCGCCGGGGGGCTGGTCTTGCCTTCGAAGCGAAGTTTTACTTGTCATTTAATATAAATGCTAAGACCATATCTTTCATATTTTCAAGGCAGATAAAAAATAAAATAAAACGTAGCGCCTTAAGGCTGGTCTTGCCTTCGAAGCGAAGTTTTACTTGTCATTTAATATAAATGCTAAGACCATATCTTTCATATTTTCAAGGCAGATAAAAAATAAAATAAAACGTAGCGCCTTAAGGCTGGTCTTGCCTTCGAAGCGAAGTTTTACTTTATTTTTTATCTTTTATCAATTCCAATAACTTAATCTCAAAAATGAATCTACAATTTTAACTTGTTCATTAAAACTTTCATCACTTAATATTCCATATTTTTTCCCATATATGCCTCTCGATTCAAGTGTCCATAAAAAACATTTAAAATTATCATATTTCTCTATATTATTACTTAATCTCCAAACGAAATCTTCAAGTTTTTTATATCTATCAGTTTCTAAATTTTTTTCTTTTTTAAGCATATTTATGTCTATAAGCAATTCAAAAGGCTTCATCACAAGATACCTATAACTCTCTTTATCATCTATAAAGTCCAAAACAAATTTTTCATAGCTTTCTTTCACTATTCTAAACATTATATTTCTCCTTAAAAATCAATAAGTTGTTTTTAAAAGCTTTCTTTTTGCTTTCAAATAAATCATTCCTATTTAATACTTCATCGATAATAGTAGTTAGTAAATTTTTATCTGCTTTTTTTATCAAAATATCAATATCATCTATATCCTTCTTTGCAAGTCTAATTATTTTACTCACAATTATATCTTCAATAGATAATATATATACATTTAAATATTTAAATTCTTCAAGTTTTAAAGCTCTTTCTTTATATTTAGGAGAAAGCAAAGTAGAAGGATATTCAAGCATATCGAAATCTCTAAGTTGAGCAAATACTTTTCCTAACTTAGAAGAATATTCTAAATCTACAAAATCAAAATCCCTTGTAGCTCTAGCAGTATATTCACCTAAAACACATGCAGATCCACCTAGAAAATATATATCAAACGGTTCAACTTCAAATAGTTCAGCAACTTTTTCCATGTCTCGAATTTTTTCTTGCAATTCAATTTTAATATCCATAATAATCCCTCTTAAGTAAATAGTTATTCTATGTACATTTTACCACGTTTTTCGTTTTTTATATATTTTCAATAAAGCTAACTAATTCACGTCTAAAATTGTCATCTTTTGTTTTTTCTCTTTTCTTAAATTTAGTATAGCTCTTCTTTTTTTTCATTCTCTCTTTTTGACTAATATGTCTTGATTCAAGTATAAGTTCTATATTATCATTTGTAATCCATCTACCATTTTGATTTAGAATTTTACCATCTTTCGCCAGTGCCATCGCTGAAAGTCCATTGTCCTGAGTAATTACTAAATCACCTTTTTCCATGTGATTAACGATATAATAATCAGCTGCATCTCTTGTAACATCAACAGTAACAATTTTAGCATAATCGTCTTCAATTCTTACCGCATGGTTTTTAACAACTACTAGTGGAACACTATGTTTTTTTGCTTCTTCTATAGTAATTTTTACTACAGGACAGCCATCTGCATCTACCCAAATTTTCATAAATACCTCATCTTATTAATATTAAAGTTAAAGAGCAATTATCTTTATTTTATAATGCTAAATCTAAGAGACTTGATATATCAGCATTATTATAAGTATTATTTGATTCATAAGCTTCTAAAGATTTTGAAATAGTACTATCATTTAAAAAAGAAAGTATACTATCTTCTGAATCATTTTGATCAAATAACTTTGTTAAATCTACTTGATTATTCATTCTAAATTTATTTTTTTGACCACCATCCATACTTTTCATCATTTCCTGAGGTGAGGGCAAATTAAAGCCATTTTCGCTAGCAAGTTTCTTTATTTCGTCCGAACTAATACTTCCATCATCATTAGTATCATAAGTATCAAAAATTTGATTAACATCAATAGAGATACCTAAATTCTCAGATGCTTTACTTGCGAAATCACTTACTTCAGTCTCGCTCCAACTACCATTTGAATCTTGGTCAATTTTAGGACCACGTCCCTCTCCTAATCTACCGGCACCGCCTGGTCCACCAGGGCCACCGGGACCACCAGCTCCTTTTGGTCCGCCGTGGCCATTTCTATTACCACTTCCTCTACCCACGCCATCTAAACTTTGCTGATTATTATCAGAAGCACTTAAATTACTAAGGCTTTTAAAACTATACGAGGAATAATTATTAACACTATTAATTGTCAAAAAAATCACCACCCTTCATTTTACTTGATAAGATATTTACAAGGTAATTGCTCTTATCTATATTCTAAAACTAAATTGTGATGGTTTTGTGACGAAAAATAAACGAGTTTCTAAAATTAAATTGTGATGGTAGGAAGTTCTAACCAAAATTCAACACCTTTTTCTATATTATTTACCCCGTATTTTGCCACGTGGTTATCTAAAATTGATTTAACTATAGAAAGTCCAAGTCCACTACCTGAACTTACACGTGTTCTAGATTTATCAACTTTATAGAAGCTGGTCCAAATATTATCAAATTCATTCTCTTCAATATTTTTTCCAAAATTTTTAACTATTATTCTGACTGCATTATCACTTTCTACTTCTCTAATTTCAATTTTTCTATTTTCATCTACATGTTCAATTGCATTATTAATATAATTAATAAGAACTTGTTCAATTTTTGAAAGATCAGCATTAACAAAATAATCTTTAGTAAGATATGAGCTACATTTAATACCTTTTTCTATAAAAATAGTTTGATATTTATCTAAGATTTCTTCAATTAAAATGGTTATATTAAAATTTGTTTTATTTATAATTTTAACATCTGATTCAACTTCTGATATCACTAAAAGGTCTTTAACTAATTTATCCATTCTATCCGCTTCATCAATTGCAATGTCGAGATATTTTTCTTGTTTTTTTATATCATTTACTATATTAAATTTTATACCTTCAAGATGACCTTTGATAAGTCCAATTGGAGTTTTTAGTTCATGTGATACGCTTGAAACAAATAATTTTCTCATATCATCAATATGCTTTTTCTTCTCATTATCTTTTTTTAGAAGCCCATTGGCATCTATTAATTCACTTATTGTTTCATTAAGTTTGTTTGATATGAGATTAATGCTGCTGCCAAGTTCACCTAACTCGTCTTCCGATTTTATTTTATACTTTTTTGTAAAATCAAGATTCGATATACTTTTAGCAATGCCACTAATTTCTATAATTGGTTTAGTAATTTTTTTTGTAAAAAAAAGCAAAAATATATTACCAAGTACTATAGCAATGACTCCTGTAAATGCAAAAAAGTCATTCGAAATATTTGCGTTTTCATTAATTACATTTATAGGCTTTTCAATAACTAAAAATTTATTTTTATCTAATCTTGTAATCATCTGAATTTTTTTATTTCCATATTCAAAATCTTCATCAACTTTATACAAATATTTCTTATTAGTATCTTCTATGTTAGTAATTTGATTTTTAATATCAATTGCAATATTAAGAGGAATTTTTCTTACAATTTTTTCACTACTTAAGTTTGGTCTATTAAAAGAATCATCAACAACCTCTAAATCATTATTAATAATGCTAATATGAACTCCTTTAGATCTATCAATTGATTTTAGGACTGAAGATAAATTATCTGAATCATTATTATAAACATCCCTTATCCTATCAACATTTTCTAAAAATATTTTCTCATTTCTATAAATAAAATATTTCTCAAGAAAAAATGAATTCATAAATAATGAAAATACAATAAAGAATATTAAAAATATACTAAAAATAAAAAACATCTTCACTCTAATCGACTTCATTTTTTCACCTCTAGTTTATAACCAACACTTCTTATAGTCTGAATATATTCACCGTATTTTCCAAATTTTGATCTAATGCTTTTTATATGTGTATCCACTGTTCTAATATCACCATAAAAATCATATCCCCAAACATTGTTTAAAATCTGCTCACGGCTAAGCGCTCTACCTAAATTTTTAACTAAATATAAAATAAACTTATACTCTTTCGGGCTAAATTCTACAATTTTTTCATCAATAATAATTTCATGAGTCTTATCATTAATTGATATACCCTCAAGAAAAACAGTGTTTTGACTAATTTTATTAGTGCGTCTAAGAAGAGAATTCACTCTAGCCATAAAAATCTCGTAACTAAAAGGTTTTGTAATATACTCGTCCGCACCAAGATTTAGTCCATTGATTTCATCCACCTCACCTCCTAAGGCTGTAAGCATTAGAATTGGTACTTTTGAAGTTCTTCTAATTTCTTTACAAACCTCAAAACCGGTAAAATATGGCATCATAACATCTAAAATCACTAAATTAATATCATTTTCATGTAAAAAGAATTCAATTGCTTCTTTACCATCTTTAGCCGTTATTACTTCATATCCTTCTTTAGTTAAAAAATCATAAACTAATTTTCTAAACCTAATTTCATCATCTGCTATTAATATTTTTGTGTTCATGAAAGCTCCTAGGTATATCTTAATATTTATTTCATTATATCATCTTTATTTTACACTAATATTTCATTATTATAATACTTAGAAATCTATACTTGCATAAAAATAATAATAAATTTTTAATCAAACCTCAGTTTTTGATTAACTTTCTTCGATTATATAATATAAATAACCAATAAAGAACAAAACAAATTATATATATACAACAATTAGATTATTATTTAAAACCTTCTGATATTACTAATCAAATATGGGTATAATTAAAGTCAAGAAAGAAATAAGAGGGTGAGAAAATGAACGATTACACTTGTAAAAGATGTGGCAATTTACTCCTTAACGGACAGAAAAATTATTGCACCAAATGCATGGAAAAAAATAAAGTAGACTTAAAAATAATTCGTGAATATCTTGAAAAAAACAAAAATGCTACTCTTATGGAAATTTCAATTGCAACAGGAATTTCAGTAAAGATTATTAATAATCTAATATCTAACAACTCAATTGAAATAGTTAAGGATCCTTATAAATTATAAATTGCCTTAAAAATAAACAAACAGAAATCCTATGTTGTACTCTCAAACATGGGATTTCTATTTGTTTTATATAATAATCAATATATATTACATTTTATTTGGTAATAAAATTAATTGTACTTTGTGTAATTCTCTACCTATTCAAACAAGCTAAGCTGCTCATGTAGCGAATTATTAAGTCTTAGTAGGCTAAGAGGATTACTATCACTTAAAAATGCATAATTAATTTCTTTACTACTATCCATAATTTGAACATTATCTCTAAGAGAATTTCGTAGTTTACAGCTATATACTATCGGAAAATAGTCACTAATAAATTTACCTTCCACGTGTGCTGTAAATGCAATTAATTGAAAACCTAGTTGTTTTGCAATCTTAAAAACAGGATCTAATACATGTTCACTTGATGCTTTTCCAAATGGATTATCTAGAAGGACTGTTCTTTGGCGTTTAGAATTATTTTTAATCATATATTTTTTCTCTGCAATATAATTTTGTATTCCTAGAAACAGAGTCATATTTTTACTCCATTTTTCACCAGCAGACCATTTATTTGAACTTGTCCAATCGGTATAATTACTACTAATTTTAAAATCATTTGTTACTTTTCTAAGGCTAACCTTAATCTCTTTACCAGAAAATATTTTATAAAGCAAAGTCTTTGTAGATAACCATTCTTTTATTTGCTTTTCCAGCAATTCTTTACTCTCTTTTAAATCTAAAGATTGTTTTTCCTTATTTATCTCGCTTGTCATAAAAATTAAATGTTCACGGATTGCAAGTTTAGACTGATTTTTTTCATATATAGGTGTCTTAATTTGAAATATCTTTTTTCGTACTCCATCAATTTCAATACTAGTTTTATTAGCAATATGATCAATTTCTTTTACTACATTATCCAAATAAATATATAAACGATTAATAAATTTATTTATAGCTTCATCAATAGTACGTAGACTTTCATTTAAATATCTAAGAGCTACATTTATGTTTTCATCTAATTTTTTCTGCCACTCTAAAACATCTTGATAATTCTCTCTGAATTTTAAGGCATCTAAAGTTAATTTTTTCATTTTAATATTTGTAATATAATCATTACAAAATATTTTAAAATCCTCTTGATGTTCTAAAAGTTTTTCCCTATGTTTTTCCTTTAGAATATAACTTTTATTAGAAATTTCTATATAATTTTTTAAAGTTTCTATTGGTTTATAAGTAAAATCTATAATAAAGGATTCTAAAACTTCTACTGCTTTTAAATTTCCATTTGATAATTCAAATTTATCTTGTACTCTTATTATTTCACTTCTACAAGCTTCCATTTTCTCTAAGTTTTTATCTACATTTTTTAATTTATTATCTAATATTTGTTCATTTTCTTTTAAATTTACGCCTTTTTCTTTTAACTCAGATCTTACTATATTTAAATCCTTATCATATTTACTAGTAGTATCATATTTACTATGAGCATTTTTTAAAGACTTTAATTCACCCAAAAGAGTATCACGTACACTCTTTGACTTTGCTTCATCTTTTCTAAGCATTTTAAGTTCTTCTTTAATTTCCTTAATGCTATTTTTATATTGAATTATTTGAGTATCGCCTGAAATTGGAAAAACAAGATTATCTAATTCAACTAAGTAATCTATAGTTTTTAAAGTCAGCTTTAGCTGAATATCTAAACTTTCAATTTCATTATTTAATTTTAATACTTTTCTTTCAATACTTTCTCTATCTTCACTACCCTCATTTAATAAATCCTCTAACCTATCAATTTCCTTAAATAAAACTTGAAGTGAAGACTTGGCAAATAATTCATTATTATCTTTAGATTTCTTATAATAGTCATTATTATAAATATTATCGATTTCTTTTATACACTTCTCTTTTTCAGCGTCTGATTTCTTTATATCATCTTTAAAACTATTTAATTTTCTAGAAATCTTATCTAATTCAAACTTAAGATCCTTTAATTCCTTTTGATACTCATAGCTTTCTATTTCATATTTTTTTATTTTTTTTTCATTTTCTAAGTATTCAAGGCTTTTACTAATCATATTCGTAATATGAACTTTTTCATCTTTAATACTTTCTAAGCGAAGCTTAGTTGATTCTAAAAATAATTTTGACTCATTTAACTCTTTTTCATATTTACCTTTACTTACTTTTAAACTACTAAGGTTATCTTTACATAGTCTTAAAGTTTCTTTAGAGAGCTCATATTCTTCGTTGGGATTTTTATCAAAAAATAGATTTATAGAATAAATTAGCTGAGTTAAGTTTTGAATATCCATTTCTAAAACAAGTCTTCTCTCCTTAAGTATCTCTAAATTATGTTCATTATTTTTTTTCCAAAATTCAAAATTTTCGTCTACACTAAAATCAGACCATTTTTTCGGCATTACTAGAGAATATTCACTAGATGCGCATGCTTCCTTTGCTTCTTCAAGTGTAAGTACGTATACTGGATGAACTAAATTTTCACTATAAGCACCTATTTTAGAAAGTAGTTTTTCTTTTTCCTTTTCTGTAGTAATAACTGTTATTGCCCAGTTAGGATACTTTTTTATCATTTCATCCATTTTATCTAAATAATGCTTCTTAAGAAAATCCATTCCAGAGTGTAAAACTGAAAATTGTTCACTCCAAAGCAAAACACTAGAAATAAAACTAGGATCCGCCATAAAAACTTTTTGATTTTTGTATAACTGATATTCATATAAAGCCATAGATTCATCAGTTAACTGATTTTCTTTTTCATTTTGAAGTATAAGTAATCTATCGTTTAAATTGTTTTTTAAAGTCATTTCCTGTTCATAAATTTTATTAATAGCTAAAGGTTTATTCATTACTTGCAAATATTCTTTAGATAAATCTTTTCTTTCATTTTCAATATTGTTAAGTTTATCAGTAAGTGATTGTATTTTTAAATTATCAATATTTACCTCGCTATCTACTTCACTTATTTTAAGCTTCAAATTCTCAATAGCATTTTTTTTTGAAATCAAAATCTCGCTTATTTTAATTTCTTCATTTGATAATTCTCTTATTTTTTTATTTTGATAATCACTATAATGCTTAATCGTTTCATCTTTATTAAGCCCTAAAAGTTTACTTTTAATACTTAATAAATCCTTATTTTTAATTTCAATAAAGCTTTTTGCTTTATTTAGTAGATTTTCTTTATTTTTAATTTTAAGATTATAATTATTAAAAAGTGTATTTTCTACGTCAATATTTCTATTAATTTCCTCTAGGACTTTATCAATATCTTCTATTTTATTATTTTCACTAATAATTTTTTGCTTAAATAAATACAGTAGTTCAGATTTAGAAGTCTCAAGCTTTTTAGCAAAATCTTTTAAACTAATATCTTCATCAATTTCGAGTAAATCTTTTTTTAAACTTTCTAATTCTGCTTCTTTTAAATCCAAGTTATTTTTCATTTTAGCAAGTTCAAGTATTTCTAAGTTTTTCTCTAAGTTACTATTTTTATCAAGCTTATCATTTAATTCACTTTCTGTTATTGTATAATTTTTATTAGCTTCATTAAGTTCGTCCTCTTTAAATGCAATATTTAAAGAGGATATATCTCTTTCTAAATTATATCTATTAAGCTTCAAAACATTTAATTCAAGTAACAACTTTTCCTTTAAACTATTTAGTTCATTTAATTTTAAATCTATAAATTCACCTATACCTTTCATTTTGCTCTTTTCATTTTTCCATAGGTCATTAGAGTCATTGTATGAAGAAAATGTTTGAACATACTTATCTACATGTTTTTTAATTTCTTCATTTTGCTCAATTTCTTTACTTAAGTTTCTATAAGCCTTTAAATGATCTTGATGTGTTTCAAAGGTTTCAGTAAATACCTTTGACTCCTTATCACCAAGGGCTTCTTCAACAGTCGGTATAATCAAGTTGTTTACTAGTTGACTAGTGGTTTTACAATTATCGAAAAATCCTTCAACTCCACCTTCCATTGAATTTATTTTTGAAATACTAAGCCATTCGCTTCTAGATATATGGTAGTTCATCTCTAAATGTTTATTGTACGATTTTATAGTAGAAAACATTTTAGCATTTACACTCTTATTTTTCATGCTCAAATAATAATCATTTATTTCTTGCTGACTAGAAGCTCTAAGACCACCCACTGTCTTTTGAGTAAATGGCAAATAATCAATGCCATCTTTATCTTCAAATTCATATTCATAAGTATATAAATGACGATGTAAATCCTTATTTTTTGTATATAAAGTAACTCCTGTTACTAAATATCTTCTTGGATGCTCATTTAAAATCCATTCAACGGCGATATGCGCTGACTCAGAATCAAGAGATAAAGTTTCACGAATGCGCCTTTCAGCATGTTTTATAGTAGGCAAAACCGATTGAAGTATCATTTGAACTAAAACCGTTTTACCACCACCATTTTCTAAAATAAAGGCAGTATTATTACCGTCAGTTATAAACGTTTCATCATTATAACGCTTTCTTCCACCTTCATAAATAATATTACATAACCTAATCTTCGATATTGTTGGCATCATTTTCTCCTTTATACAATAATTCTAAAATTCCTCGGTTATATTCGAGTTCCATAAAGTAATGTCCAATTATATCCTTAGCTTTCTCAGTTAATTCATACTCCATATTCCCAATATCATTAATAAGATCTTCACCTAGCATAAAATTTTTAACTAAATTTAAAAAACTTACATGGCTATTAGTTCTACCATCTTGAACTTTTGATTTTTCATTAATATCATCAATTAGCGACCATTTTTCAATAATTAATAACCAATTGTAATGCATATCACTTTCATGATACTTTAAAGTTTCCTCGTCATGTTCTTTTAAAGAGGCAATATGCAAATTAACTTCATTTAGCCAAGTTTCCATAGAAACGAATTCAAGTACAGGTTCAATCGTTAAATAACTATCATAAAATAATCCGAAAAAAACAATCATGGCAAAATACATTAAATATATATCAGAAACTTGATGCTTTGATGTTAAATACTTGGATTTAAGACTTTCATTAGAAATATGAAAGGGTGAAGCTACTGCAAGGGGAATTAAAAATAGATTTTCGCTTGAAACAATAACTGTGCATTCCACATTGTCAGCAAATAAATCAACTAAAGCTCTAACATTTTCATCTATAGTATAGGAAGTAAAATCTTTAATTAAACACTGCCCTTTTGAAGCTAAATTACTATAAATTTCAAAAGATTCTAATATTGTTTTTTCTTCATATTTCATACTTTTCCTCCAAAAACATTTTCATATTACTTATTTTAAATTCATCATTAATATTTAAAATTTCTTTTAATTCTGTAACCTGTATGGTTTTATATCTACTATGAAGTATTTTTATAGCATTAATAATTATATTATGATTTTGATCTTCTTCGTCATAAAATACATTAATCGGAGAAAGTTGATGAAGTGTTATCCAAAAATCATAAAAACCTCTTAAACTTAGAAGCGACTCTTGGTCTTTTTTTACTTCAACAATTAAATCACTTAAAATAAGTTCATTATCATCTGACATATACTTTAAACAAAGGTTCATCATTTTTTCATAAAATAATTCTACTACTCTGACCTTGTCATCCTCAGATTTTGATAGACCAGCAAACTCTATATTTAACTCACTTTTATCTCTATTATAAACACGCTGAGGAAAAAATATAGCAAGTGGACTCCATTTTTCGCATTTTTCAAGTGATAAAAATGGTTTTGCAATTGTTCTAATCGTTTCAAGCGGACTAGCATTTGCTACGCAATAAGATACAATTTCTTTATTAAAATTAAAAGACTCAATACCAGTATAATAAAGAGATTCCTTTGCTGCGAGAAGTGCAGTCGTTTGAATACTAATCGATTTTGCTAGTAATTTATCATGTACTTTATGCACAGAGTCTAAGGCATTACTAACTTTTAAAGCGCTAGTATATATATGTGAATCTTTCTCACTATCCCTTTTGAATTTCAAATTATCTAAAACCGAATTAACAAAAATTTTCAGTTCATTAAATTCTTTGTTTTCGTACTCTAGCCTTAAATGAATATCATCAATTAAACGTTTATAACGATTATAAACTTCCTCAGAAATAACATTTCTACTAATATCATTTTTAATTTTTACAATTCTTTCATTTAAAGATTCAACATTTATACTCATTTCATCAATTTGCCTCAAGGCACTTACAAATTCACCTTTTTCAAGTTGTTTTCTAAGAAGCATTTGATTAATGGAAAGTTGAAATTCACTATAATATTCTCTTGTAGAAAAAATTAATTCTAATCCATCTTCATCAAGTTCATAGTATTGCTTATTTTCTAGCAAATCAGATTTGCTTGCCTTTAAAATCGAATAGTAAATTACATCATCTTTTTTCCTATTCCAATCATAAAATTTTTTTGATAAACGTTTTCCACTAGCAGGTCTAAAAACATGTATTATATCCTTAGCAATAGTTTGGCATTTTTTAGCATCAACATTATACCTTTTATGAATCATTTCAAATATAAATTTAGATAATTCCATAAAGCCAATTTCTTTTTTTCTAATAAGCTTACATTCATAAAAAAATAGCAAAGTTAGCAATCCAACATCGTATAAATCTATTTTTTTACCCGATTGATCTTTAGTATTCTTGTTTTGAAGTGTAATTAATGGTTCATATAAAGCTAAACGTTTTATACGTTCCTTATAATTAGAAAAAAATGTATTTTCATTAATCTGCATCTAATTTCTCCCACATTTCTTTAAGATATATTTTGCTTAAACCTTCTTGTGGCCAGTAGTAACCTTGATCTAATAAATCAACTCTTTCTAAAAGAGAAAGAGACAAAAAATTTGATTTAAAAAAGTCGAACGCCTCTTGATTTTTAAGCTGATTTTGTTTTCCTATACTTTCTTTTTCTTCTAATAATTTAATATAAAAAGAAGTAGCCAAATTAACTTTTAAAATCTCATTAATTGACTTAAATATCTTAATCCCTTCATAATCAATATCCCCAAAATAGTAAAAATTATGCTCACCCTTAAATGGAAATTGCTTATTAAAATCCTTTATCATAGAAATAACGCGCCAACCTGCTCCATAAATTAAAGTACTAAAGCTTGTAGCATCTAATAAATCAAGTAGTCTATAGTAAACAGCTTTATTTTCGACAATTAAATGCTTATATACTCCATTTTTTTCAAAATTCAAATTTATAGCAAACATTGCAGGTTCATTTTGACTCTTAATATTTAGTTTTTCTTTAATATTAAGAGCTACTAATATCTTCATTCCGCCCTTATAATCCAGCCACTTTTCATCAGCAACTATATCATATGAAAGCTCTTGAGAAGTTAAAGGGAGTTTTGGAAATCCATTTATTTTTAAAAAGTCATATATTTTACTGATATATTCCTTATCTTGTAACCACTTTTTTTCACTTTGATTAAAATAGTAATCTAACTTAAAATATCCACTATATTTTAGTGCATATTTTTCAAGTTCTATGTAATATTCACTAGAAATTTTTTTGCTTTCTATGTAAAATTCATTAGGTAAATTAATAGTTTTATGGTTAAATCCAGAAGCCTTAACCATTTTTAAATAACCATCATTTATAAGATTTAATATAATATTTGCATAGTCTTTGTAAAGTAAGTTGGCTGGCAAATTTTTTTCGATTTCTATAAGTTTAATCTTTCTTTTTTTATATGCTTTTAAATGTTCTAATATGTTTTTTTCAATCATATATAGCCTCCAAGATTGCTAATGAATTGTTTATCCAATGCCTTAGATTGTGTTTTTCTAAGCTTCATCAGAAGCAAAAATTCACGCTGAAGCCAAGAAATTCATTTATGCCAAATAGATTTACCAACATCATCAATATGAGTTTTTAATTTTTCATTTGAAATATCTTGATAGTTAATTATATCAAGAAAGTAAGGTATAGGATAAACTTCATTTAAATCTTCATTAACTCGTCTTAATATATTTCTATCAACTAAATCTCCTTTTAACGCTAAATCTATATCAGAAGCTTTCTTAAAATTGCCCATCGCACGACTTCCAAAAATAATAACTTCTTCTATTTCTGAATATTTACTAACAGATTTTATTATATAATCTAAATCTCTTTTCAGTAAACCATACATAATTAAATCTCCTTACTTAGTTTTTCATACAATTTTTTTACTTCTGGAAAATATACATTAACAATATCTTTAGCCATTTTCTCAGCTAGTTTTTCATCATAAGTATGAACAGTTAAATTTCTATCTGAAAGCGCATCTATCCAGATATAACCATTATCGATCAATTCCATCTGAAGTGCTTGCTTTATAGTTTCTCTAGGGCTTTTTACATAAAACTCATATGATTCAAGGTAATCTTTCATAACTTTCCAAGCTAGTTCAAATGAGATTTCAAATAACTGAATAATTCCGGCTTGCTCTAATTCATTTTCAATAGGACGCGAAATATATCTATCAAGAAGTCTATATGATTTTTCGAAATTTTCAAATCTCTGTTTCCATCTAATATCTTTATAATTATCCATTTTACAACTCCTTTTAATTCTAAGAAATCCACATATATACTCTTATCATAATTTATTTCTATATGAAAATCAAAATTTTTTCATCATATTCATTGCACTTTACAATAAATACAAATATTTTTATAGGCTCACTTATACAAATCACGACTTTTTAACCGGATCTAATTCAAGAAAACAATTAAAGGAATATATAAAAAGATGTACCTTTATAAAGCTAATAAAATTCATAAAGTAAAGAGTCTTATCAAAAAAAGATAAGACTCTTTACTTTATATCAATTTCCCCATGAATCATCGCTATGACATGTTCAAAAAAAGCTTCTTCCACATTTATTCGCGGCTCTTAATTATTACTTCAACCTACTCATTCTACTTTTTTCTAATTTTTTTAACTAACATAACAATTCCAAAAATAATTAATGCAATTACTAATAAAAATCCAATTAAAAATCCCATAATGCTAGCAGATTTATTAATAGACAAATTAAATTCTTTTCCATAGTCTTCATTATTTTTAGGCATCACTAATAAATAATAAGTTTGATTAGCTTTTAAATCAACATATACATAATCAGAATATCCGCTTTCAAATTTATTGTCTTTTACTGTAAGTAAATCTTTATCTGCTATAACAAAAGAAAGAGGCACTTTTTCAGCATTATTAACATTAAAATCATATTCCCCATCTTGGTCTACTTGAAGCTCATAAATATTAGAAACGCCTCCGCTAATAAGAGTATCTACAATTTTTGCATCAGCTACATTATATTTCTTAAAATTAGTATCATTTGTATTTACTTTTGAAGTATTATTATCATTACTATTTTTAGTATTTGTACTCGCTTCTGGTTTTGTGTCTGTTTCTATAACAGAATCTGATTTATCACTAGAAGATGAATCTGATTCTACACTACTAGCATTACTACTACTTATTGACATATTCTTTATTAAATCTGCATTCTCTTTCACTAAATCTTCTAACTTACTTCCTGTAGCCATATCTAAATTATTTAAAAAATCTTTTTTTGAAATATCTCCATTAATAACATCTACTATGTCTTTTGATCTAGTAGAAATCCTCATAAGTAAATTTCCACTACCGTCTACATAATTAATAGTAACATTTGATATCCAAGGAGCATCTTCAAGCGAAATCAAAGTCATTGCATAGTATTCATTCATAATTTCTTCGTATTTTCCAACATATTCTACATTTAGTTTCACTTCATTTTTATCTACAAAGATACCATCAATATAGGAATCAAAAACACTTAAATCATCATAAAGTTTTTTCTCTGTACTCCTAGTATCTTTAATTATAAAAGTTTCAATAAATTCATTGTCGTCAATTTTACTATCTTCGTAATCTTTAATATCACTAGCTGAAATAACTATATCCATATATGGAAGATAGTTATCATAAAGTTTTAATGTAAGATTATCTATAAGCATCATAGAATATACAGTATCAATAAGATCTACCATATTATATAAAGTCTCTTTATCAAAATAATTTAAATCAAGTTTAAGTGTAAGATCATTTCCGTCAAAATGTGCATCCACCTTGTCTAAATATTCGTACTGCTTAAGTGTATCTTCAATAGCACCTTCTGGATTTACTTCAGCAAAAGAAGCGCCTATACTTAAAACAAAAATAAGTATAATTAAAACAAATTTTAACTTTAATTTATTATCTATTTTCATTTTGCACCACCTTCTTTAAAATAAATTTTATCAGATTTTAAGTAGTATATATAAGTTGCAGCCCTTTCTCTATAAGTTAGAGCTTTAGAATCTTGATTTAAAATTTTATATGACATAAATTTAATTGGTTCCTTAAAAAAATTGCTTTTTCCATCACTAAAAGTTATATAATCATCTCCAGAAACTAAAGCATCTTCTCCTGTATCTCTTATCTTTTCATATGCTGCTTTTACAGCTTCTTTATTGGACATTTTTTTTCTTGACTCAATATAGGTATCAGAAAAAATCCTATACTCTCTTGCAGCCGCTTTTCCAAGAGCTTTTTTCTTTGCATTTGCAAGTTTATCTAACTGATCTTGAACCATTTTCCCAGCAAAACCAGCATTCTTTAAAACATATTCCTTAACAACAGAAAACGTTTCTTCTTTTTCTTCATATCCATTAAAGTCATTATATCCTCTAGCTTCATCTCTAGTCATTTTTAACTTATCTTCAGTTTCTTTAATTTTATCTTCTTTAGTGGTAATCTCATTTTTAACCCAATCAAGTCCAAGTCCTTTAAAATAATCAGCTGGCACGCTACCTATTTTATCTGCAAGTTTCACCTTACTATCAACCATACTATAAACATCTGAAGAAAAATCAATAAGCTTTTTTCTATCAGAATAACTTAAAGAGTCTTCATTTTTTTCAATTTTAACACTTCCATCAATTGATTTCTTTAAAATAATATCTTTATTCTTATTAACTATATCTTCTAAGTTTTTTTCAGTTTTATTAGTAACTTCTTCTTCACCTTCACCGTAATTGTTTTGAATTTCTCCATCAATTGTAAAATAAAAATTAATATCACTAACCATACTAA
Source organism: Helicovermis profundi (assembly GCF_033097505.1). Lineage (NCBI taxonomy): Bacteria > Bacillati > Bacillota > Clostridia > Peptostreptococcales > Caminicellaceae > Helicovermis > Helicovermis profundi. The sequence continues at coordinate 2,957,033 of NZ_AP028654.1, forward strand.
AATCATCTTGGCTTGCTTCATCTAAAATAGCTTCTTCTTCTTTTGTTAGGCTAATATCTAATGAATCAGTACTAGAAGAATCTACATCACTACTTGAACTTTTAGTATCTACTTTAGCTTTTTCATCCTTTGTATTTGTATTATCCTTTGAAGAATCTAAGCCTGTACTTGAAGTAATTTCTTTACCATTTATAGGTTTTCCATTTTCATCAAGAAGAGGATTGCCATATTGATCATGAGTTGTAACTTCTATTCCTGTAATAGGATTACCGTACATATCAACCATAATTTCATCGTCTTTAGAGTTTTTTTCTTTTGTATCCACTGAACTATTATCTGAGCTATCACTTTCTGTTTTCGTTAAATCAACAATTCCTTCTCCCTCATGATTTTTACCTAATTTCAAATAAAATTTCCCGATAGCCTCATCACCTAAAGTTCCAAGCGTACGAAAACTACCTAGTAAAACATCATCATTTTTTTTCACTAAATCGCAATAAACAGCTGTTTTATCTGTATATTGTTCAGGAATTTTAAAAACTAACTTATTATTACTTATAACCGCTTCATAGGTTTCTTTGTTCAAATAAGCTTGGTCTTCTAATGTTATATGATATTTGCCATTACTTTTTTTAATTTCAACATATATAAGATTCCTCGTATAGGTACCTTTTAAACCCTCTACCAATTGCTCTACTGTAAACACTCCATTTAAATCATCTGCGCTTAGATTTTTTTCAACCATGTTTTCATCTACATTTGTCACATACATCGATCCCGAATAAACACCTATAAAATCATCCCCAACTAAAGCAAATGATATGCTAGACGAAAATATAAAAATAGAAATTAAAAACATTAGTATTAACACCCTTTTCATTTAGCTTCCCCCTTTAAAATTATATTGAATTTTGCACTACCCCTTATCATTTTACCCTATAAAACAATGCATAAAACAAAGTTAATTATGTATCAATTTTTAAAGTACTCGTATTACATAATTTTCGGCCTAGCCTTTAATATCATAATTTTGTAGATTATAATATAGACTAAGATTCCAAAACCTGCGCCCCCTGTATCAATTAAAACATCTTTAATAGCAGGACCTCTTCCGGGCACAAATATTTGATGAAATTCATCTGTCAGTGCATATAAAGCACATAAGACTAACACATATACAATTTGTTTTTTTCCCTTAATTTTTATAGTAGAAAATGCGTTCATAGTAAAAATACCTAAAACAAAATACACAGTGAAATGAGCTAGTTTTCTTACATAATGTTCAAACAATCTAATATCAAAACTATCGCCTGGAAGTATTTTTTTAATTATACCTATTATAAATTTAGTAATACCATTACTTAAATGTCCTGAATCAGTAGCTAGCTGAGAAGAAAATGCAAAAATTACTCCCATCCATAATAAAACTAAAGTCCAAGAAATTATTATATAAATCTTTGATTTTTTATTCATATTAACCTCGTATTTTTCATTATTTGCCATATCCAAGTTTACTAGACTTAATACCTATTATACTATAAAAGAGTTAAACATAAAGTTTAACTCTTTTATAAATAAAATTATTTAATTGTATATTACTTTTTCTTTATTTTAACTAGTAAATTCTAAAATTATTTTTCTCTAAATACAGATCTTTCAATACTACTTGTAGTAAATTGATTCGAATAATCTTTTAAATTTGTAATCTCAATTTTATAGTTTTCATTAGAAGAAGCACCTGTAAATGTTACTATAGCTTCTTTATTATTGTAAACATGAACAGAATTTGCATTAATATACTGCTTGTGATCATCTTTATCAGTATATGAAAGCTTAAACTGTGATGAATTAATAGAATTGTAAATTTCTTCACTAAAGCTAACTTTAACTTTATCTTCAGAAATAAATCTAGCATCTATAGCACTAATATTACCAAATTCACTTGATGTTTTCTTAATAACATATGTCAATGTTCCAGACTGAGAAACACCATAACTATCTTTAATACCACTCACAATACTAATATTGGTATCCGATGACGAACTTATCGGACTACTTAAATAAATAGTGAGTAAATAAGGTTTTGAAGCATCAAATAAAGCTGTTTTTTTACTTACACCTGCAATACTAAGGTTTACTGAAGACGAAAGAACTGGTCTATTAAAATAAACTAAAATTTTACTTCTATTAACAGCACTAGCATAGTCTATAGATATAGGATCACTTTCAGTTGAAGAAACAGCAAATCCATGCTTTTCTTCTTCAATAGTTGAAGCACCAAATCTATCCGTAACACCATCTATAGTCATTTCATATTCCCTATCTTTAATAAAAGAAAGCCATTTAACATCAACTTGTCTTTTACTAGCTTCACCTATACCATCCATAACTACATCAAAAGCTGAAGAATAAACAATATTATTTTTCAAATCCTTTAAACTATAATTAGAAGAATTCATAGCTGAAGTCTTATCTACATCTTCATTAAACAAAATTCTTACATAATTTTTACTAATAGGTTTAACAGAAATAATTTTTAAGCTTGTATTCTCATTTCCATTACCTATAAAAGAAAATTCTTCTCCATCACCACTATCAAGCTTTGTTCCATACACACTCGCTAAATCACCCTTAATTTTTAACACATAAGGAGTGCCAGAAGTCATAAATTTATTTTTTAATCTAATACTTACGCCACTTTTAACCGAGCCAAGTACAGAAGAAGAAATGTTTTTAAAAGTACCATCCACAATTTCTTTACCATCTTGATAAAGAGAATAGTATAAAGGAAGCTCAGCATTAATATTAATAGGCTGAGTAAAGTAAACATCAATTTGACTTTTACTAATAGCTTCAACTTTACTAATTTTAAAATAATCAGACTTAACTATAGGAGCACTGTAAGCTGTAAACTCAGAAGAAATAAGTTTTACAATATTAGTATCTATATCAACAATATTTGATAAATCTACTAAATAGTCTTTATCTTTTTCTTGACTAGAAGTTTCTATACTAATAGTTTTATCACTAAGTTTAATAGACTTAATATCTAAAGTTTTTTCCTTGTTGCCTTTTTCATATACTAAAATCTGATCCTTTTCAAGTTTTGAAAGTTTTTCATTTAAAACAATTTCAATATTATTTAAAGACTTTGCTTTAACACTAACTATCTTTGTCTTTAAAGTATCTACCTTTAGTAAATTTAAATCACTTGCAAGAGACGATGAAACAACATTATTATCAATTAATCTATCAATTGCAGTTTTATATGTACCTTTGATATTAATTTTAAGAGAATTATATAAAACATCTACAACGTTCCCTCTTAAATAATTTGTATTGTCATCAGTTTTAACTGCATAAGTAATGTCCTTAATAAGACCTACATCATATGCCTTTGAATTAACGTTATTCCAATCAAAGTCCGTATAACCTAGCGCCTTAAGTGTCATAGTAAAAAATGCTTTTTCACTCAGATTGTTATCAGGCTTAAACTCTCCATCAGGAAATCCATTAATAATACCATTAGCTTTGCAATATCCAATATACGGAGCATACCAAAGTGCAGAATCAACATCTGCAAATCCTGTATTAATATACTTGTATTTATTGCCTAAGACTTCATTTTCAACTCCTAAAAGTCTAACAATAAAGGCTGCAGCTTCACTTCTTTTAAGCTTGCCATCTAGATTATAACTGTTGCCATCGCCCCTAAGTAAATTAAGTCTATTAAGGTCAATAGCTTCATCACCCGTAGTTTTACTCGCAAATGTAAATGCTGAAAAAGTTAGAAGCAACATTAAAATCATCGTTAAAGAAATACTCTTTTTATACATACTCCACCATCCTTTATTTTCATATCACTTTATTATAACAAAAAATAGAAAATAATTGCACAAATGAAAGTAGCTTGTAACGGTATTGTAAAGATAGGGTTCATTAGACTAGCTTAAATTTCTAATAATTACTTGATTTTATCTGATAAAACATATTTATAGATCATTTTGGTCTATGCTGGGCATCGTTAAAATATATCCACATCAAATAAATCAAGTAAATTTTTTTCTTTAATTATTCTTGACTTTTCTTTTTTTGATTTTTTTATCCAAATTTCAGTTTTACTAATAATAGCTGCTGAAATGAAATCATCAATATCTATAAATTCTTCTTCTAAATTAAAAGATCTCATTATAAGTTTCTGTTTACTTGAAATCATATTTACAATATTCCTCAAAGTTGTTCCTTTATTATCTTCAAAATATTCTCCATTTAAGATTTCTTCTACTTTACATTCTTTTCCCTTTAAATTTTTAATAATTCCTTCTCTACCAATGTTTTTTTAATTTCTATAATCGGATTGCCTTCAAGATACCTCAAAAACCGTCTTACTGTTTTAGAAGCTCTACCTATTTTCTCTATGCTGTTGAAGCTTTTCTCATGTAATTCTTCAAGTTCTCGAATCGTTTTAATTGCATCTTCATGAATCTCTTTTAACAATCTGCTTGAAATAGGTAACTCATTAAGTCGCTTTTTCCCGTACTTTGAAGCTTTAATATATTTAATAATATCTGCAACATGACGATTCGTGTTTTCTTCAATATTTGGATCTAAAATACCAAAACTTCTCTTATTTCCGTTTTGGTGCCACGTTCACTTTAGGTAATAACTTTTTTTAAAATTCTAAACGCCTTGCAATTACTGCGTTATAAATTTGATGTTCGAGTTACTACCGTTTATGTATCTGGTACCCGTAATTTTAACTGATTAATTTTTTATAGCTATAGCAAGAAAAGTTCATAAAAAAAGACCATGATAAACAGCTTGTAAAACTGCAAATCATAGTCTTCTTTTCATCTCGTTCAATTTTATTCTTTCCCCAAGCAGCACTTCTTATATTTCTTACCACTCCCACAAGGACATGGATCATTTCTACCAATCTTGTTTTTCTTAACACTAAAAGGCTTATCTGGAAGTGGCTTTAAGTTTGGCATTTCAAACTTCTCAAATATCTCTTTTGGAGTATAACCATTATTTTCCCAAAGTCTAATATTATTAGAAAGATCCGTAACAAGCCGAATTACTTCATTGACTTGGTTCATATCTTTAAAGCTAATATTTCTACCGATAAATGCATCTAATATAGTTTGCATATCAAGTCCAAATTCACAAAATCCATGGATATCTTCACATAGCCATTCTGCCTTTTCTTCGTCACCCTTAAAAAAATTCTTCTGCAGATAACTCAGCAGGTTATTAACTGTAAAACACCCATCCCTCAGTCTACATATTTGCCAACAAAAATTGAAACTTGCAAGTTAAAGAAAACATCTGTTTTAAACGGTCTATATCACACTTATAAAAAAATAGCTTAAGGTATCGAACTATTTAATAAAAATGATATAAAGATTATTTTCTAACATATTGATAATTAACCTATACCTCATAGATCTTTTTACTATGCCTAAAATTATGTTTCTTAAAATCTCAAACTACTAAAATGGATTTTTAAATTTATTAAGAACTTTTTTTGATGTTTTATTGCTAATTTTAGCATCAAAAATGCTTCGGATTAGTTTTTGAAGTGGACAGGGTACCCGGGATTCCTGTTCCTTCTTTTTTCGGAGGTTTCCCTGGTACCCGTAATTTTACCCGTAATTTCAAATTACAATAGATTCTGCCATATCCACTTGTTATATAAGATTCTCCAAATATAAACAATTAAACGTTCATCCTCACATGTGTAAAATATATTATAGTTTTTTACTCCTACTCGTCTCATCCCGCATGGAATAATAAAATCTTCATCTATTATTAATTTATGCCGCTTAGGCATATTAGATAAATCAACTATAACTCTATAGATTTCATCTACATGATCATTAGCAGCAGCCTTATCAAAAAGTTCTTCAGATATATACTTAGCTATTTCAATAATATCTTTCTGTGCTTTATCAGTTAACTTAATTTTATACAAATCCATATTAATAGCTCTCTTTTATTTTATTAAAAGCTTGATCTAAATCAGTAACTCTTCCATCTCTAATATCTTCTTCTGCTTCCATCAGTAACTTACGTAATTCAAACTTACCTACCAATTTTTCATATGCTTCAATACTCAAAACTGCTAAATCACCTTTACCATTTTTAGTAATATAAACTGGTTCATCGTATTCATGACAAAACTTAGATACCTCACTATACTTATTTCTCAAATCAGAACTTGGTCTTATTACTGGCATATTTGCACCTCCTAGACTATATACATATTATATCACAATAACGATACATTTCAAAAACAAAACAAATGCAGAAAAAGTTACTTCCACATTTATTCATCAATTAATTCTATTCAACTACATTGTAGATTTGCGTTTTAATAACACCAATTAGTTTCAAATTAAATTATTCAGTAATATTTCCGTTTTGGTGCCAGGTACACTTTTGGTAATAACTTTTTTTGAATCTCTAAGCACCTTGCTATTACTGCGTTATAAATTAAATTTTCGAGTTACTACCGTTTATGTACCTGGTACCCGTATTACTTAACCATTCAGCTACGTCTATAACCCGAATTCCCTCATATTGATACTGTTCGTGTCTTGTTCTTGCAATTAACAGCTTAGGATATGCGTCTTTTATTTTAAGTAAGGAATCAACTTCTCGCGCAAAAGTCTTTTCATTAGAAATATCATCAGACACTTGAATATATATCTTTTCATTCTGCTTGACTACAACAAAGTCAATTTCTTTTTTATATAGCACACCTACATAGATTTCATAACCTCTTCTCATTAATTCAAGTGCAACTATATTTTCAATCACTCTACCATAATCAAGATTTCTAGTTCCTAACTTAGCATACCGAAATGCATGATCACTCAGATAATACTTTTCACTAGATGCTAAATATTTTTTCCCACGAATGTCATATCTTCTAACCTTATAAAAGGCAAATGCATTACATAGATAATCAAGATATGAACCAACTGTCTTATGATTAATTCTATTCACATTTTTTGTAAGAGTATCTGCTATCTTTCTTAATGATGTCAAATTTGAAATATTATCCATCATAAATTCAGCAATTTTATCCATTAGAACAATATTTCTAATTTTGTACTTTTGCCTAATATCCCGTAAAATTAACGTGTCAAATATATCCGCAAGATACTTATACTTATCTTCCTGATTTTTATATAAATATGAACCTGACATTCCACCTTCTTTCATGTATCGATCAAATGCCGTTTGAATATCTGTCATTTTATAATATCTCAGATATTCAGAAAACGAAAACGGAAATATTTCTATTTCATAAGTACGACCTGTAAATAATGTCGCTAAATCACTACTCAATAAGAATGCATTGGATCCGGTAACACAAATATCGTATTTCTCAGTAGAATACAAGCTATTTATAGTCAATTCAAACTGCTCACACATTTGTACTTCATCAATAAATACATAGTTTTCTTTCTTTTTATCATATCTATCTTCAATATAATCGTTTAATACATGATATTCTTTAAGTCCCTCAAACTTCAAATTTGTAAGATCTATATAAATAATATTAGAACCCAACTCATTCTCTTCAATCCAACCAATATATTCTTCCAATAGTTTCGACTTTCCAGAACGTCTTACACCAGTAATTACTTTTATATCAGGTGTCCCTTTTAAACTTATTAACCTATTTAAATAACTTTCTCTATCTATTAACTTCATTGTATCACCGCCTTCATGAACATTATACCATTCCTTTTCCCAAAATCAATTTAATTTCATAATTGGGAAACACAAACTCTCTTAAGTTGCCTGGGACTACTAATTTTCATGTTAACACCTGTTTCTGATAATCTAATAATGACATTATTTTAATTCAACTATTTCCTAAATATAGTATTAACAACCATTCCAAAATTCAACTTCTCTTATTTCCGTTTTGGTCCACGTACACTTTAGGTAATAACTTTTTTAAAATTTATAATTCAAGTAATTTTTCATATATAGCATTAAATATAACATTACATTTTTTCAATATTTCTTTGGGAATTTTTTCTATAAATTCATATTCTCTTTCACTTAAATCTAAAACCTTAATTTGATCCATTAATATATTCCCTTTAGTTTTAATATTATATTCGTTCAAATTTACTCTAGTAAAAAATGTACTTGTTGAATTTGTTATTGGTACTACTGTTACTATACCATTTAATTCTTTCTGAGTAATAGGATCTGATATTACAAGTCCTGGTCTATAACCTTTCTGTTCATGACCTTTTGATGGCGAAAAATTAATCTTTATTATATCTCCCATTTCTAAATTATTATAATCATTTTTATTTAATTTTGTCATAATATTTACCACAATTCTTTTCCAACATTATTACCCCAATCAATACTATCTTTAGGATTTGTTTTTTCACCTTTGGACTTTTCTGCCAAAAGTTCAAATTTAGTTTTTGCTTGTTTCTTATTTAATATAAGTTTATTTCCTTCTACATCCATATTAAAACTTATTTTTTCAAAATTATTACTATCAATATTCAATTCTTCTAATATTGCCTTTGGTATACGAATAGCTGCACTATTACCCCATTTAGATAAATTAGTATTCATTTATAACACCTCTTTTTAATTATTTTAATCCTCTATTTAAGTTTAGTATATACCTGTATATACTTATTGTCAAAAATATTCTTTATTCCTTTCATCTGAATTTGATGATTTTTTATAAAATTAACTCCTCCCTAAATGTAGTATTAACAACCTATTCAAAAAAATAAATGCAGAAAAAGTTACTTCCACATTTATTCATTAATTAATTTTATTTAACTAAATCTACACACATTGAAATTACTACAGTACAACACTCACTCTAAAATTCAACTTCTCTTATTTCCGTTTTGGTGCCAGGTACACTTTAGGTAATAACTTTTTTTAAAATTCTAAACGCCTTGCAATTACTGCGTTATAAATTTGATTTTCGAGTTACTACCGTTTATGTACCTGGTACCCGTAATGTTTTTCAATTCTTTTGATGTTTTATTGCTAATTTTAGCATCAAAAATGCTTCGAATTAGTTTTTGAAGTGAACAACCATTTATATGATGAGCTTTAGAGTTTAGATTAATTTATGGTTAGTTTCTCAGCAAAAGAAAATGAGATGATACAATTACTATCAGTACATTTGTAAGCTTCCTCATCATGCATTTTCTCTACGATTTCATCCGTTCTCATATTCCCAAATTCAGATATAATTGAATCTAATGCTTCAATTTCTGATTGAGTTAGTTCTTTAATTTCAAATCCTGGAGTCGGTTTAAACTTATAACCGATGTACTCCCCATAAGATACGGTGTCAAAAACAACCCCATCCAACATAACAATCTGATCATAACCTTCCGGTACAGCTCCCATCGGTAATGCATTATAAGCTAAGCCACTAATAGATGATCCATATCTCTTAAAGTGAAGATTATCAGAATACCAAAGCATTTTCATAAGCTTTACTTTATGAAGACTGACTACATTTGCCGCAAGATAGTTAATCATCTCTACAACCTTATTAAGGTTAAGCTTTACTCTTCCGGTGATAATATCATCTTCAAAATCTGCATATATAGCCTGTATTGAATCAATTAAATATTGATTTCTTTTTTTCATATATTGAACACTAGCTTCATGGTAGTATTTGTTAAATGCCTTTTCTTTAATACGATCTTTAGCTCGTTTCAGCATCTCTAAATGTTGATTGTCAAATTATTTGATGTTGGATTCTTCAAATTAAATTACGTTAAAAATAGCTAAAAAAATAGCATATTCAAATTTATTGATGTAGCTTATTCATGTTAAATAATGTGTTTTAAAATGAAATAAAACCATGATTAAATAACTAAATCATAGTTTTATTATTTTTTATCCTAATTCAGTTTCATTAACCGCCATCATTACAATATCGTTATTAATATCTGTAATATTTTGATTATTACCTATTAATAAGCATGCATTACATATTTTATTAATAATTCTTGGTATACCATTTGAAGAGTTAATTATGCCTTCTAAGGCTCCTTCACTAAAAATATTTACATGACAATTAGCTCCGATGAGTTTATTTTTTATATAGCTTCTAGCTTCTTCTTTATTTAGTCCATCTAAATGATAATTCATAGTTATTCTTTGTCTTAGCGGTTCGTGTGATACTAATCTAAGAGTATTATTTATATTTGGAAGTCCAACTAATAATACAACTGCACGATCTTTTGAATCCATTTCAAAATTGAAAAGAATTTTCAAATCATTTAGTATACCATTATTAATGTAATTTGCTTCATCAATAATAATAACCGGAGTTATGCGTTTTTCAACAGCGTATCTAGTAATTTCATTTTGAATTATCTTAAAATTATCATTTTTTCTCATCATTGGCTCTAAACCTAATTGCTGAGCTAAATTTTTATAAAATTCAGCTACAGTTAGAGTTGATAATGAACTATAAATAACCTTAAAAAGTGAAGGATTTAGTATTTTAGACCAACTTCTTATAATAGTTGTTTTACCTTTTCCAGGTGATCCTGTAATAAGACCAAATCCTCTAGTTTCAAGTAGTATATTAAGTCTTAACAAAGTTTCTTTGTATTCAGATGTTTCAATTATTATTTCTTTACTATTTTTTATAAATGGGTTAAAATCTAACCCAAAACGACTTGTATAATCCATTAATTTTTTCCTCCTGTTAATTTAACTTTTTCACGTTTGATTTTAGAATTTTCATGCTTATTTAGTAACTTAATAGGCGTTAAATCTCCTGTATATTTATCTAATATAAAAATATTTTTCATATCAGGTGAATACCTTAAAGTAATTCTTTGTTTAGAAAATCTATAATGCACTTCATATTCCACTTCATTAATTACAACTACATTATCTGTTGAAACTCGCCGCTCTATTTCAAGTAGAAAACTTTTATAAATATGATCTTCACTTAATCTTTTGATAAGCGCTGATTCACTAAAAAAACGGTCCATTGGTGATAATCCGTTTAAAGAACTATGAATCTTTTGATTGTAAGATTTTACATATATTAAAAGTGATAAACGAAGATCCTCGAGTGATGAAAAATCATTCATGTTAAGTCCACTCATCCACTGTTGTTTAAGGGTTTTAAAGAACCTTTCTACCTTAGCTTTTCCAGTTGGTGTATAAGGTGGATTGTAGTTAAGCGTTGAACCAATGCGAGCAGCAAGTAAGGTGATTTGCTTATTTTTATATGAAGATCCATTATCAAAATTTAGTCGTTTTGGTCTTCCATATTTTGAAACTGCAGATTTTAGTACAGACATTACATTAACTGTATTATCATTAAAAAATACGTCAATACCAGTTATCATACGTGAAGCATCATCTAACATAGCAATAATCCACACTTTATGTTTTTTCCTATTAATCATTAAGTAAGGTCCAACACTGCTGTCACCACACCATACTTCATTGATATGAGGACGCTCATATCTTCTCATATCCTTATTATTGGTATAAAGATTATTTTTATTTAATTGATTTACATATCTATTAATTGTTGAAAGTGAAATTTCACCTTTGTTAATAGTGCCATTACTAATTAACTTTTGATGAATTAATGTAGCAGGAATTCTTGGATATTCACTTTTAAGATAGTTAATTTGCTCTATCATATCATCATCAAGTTTTCTTGATTGACCTGTATCATTACGCCTTTTAGGCATTAGACCATCAAAACCATATTTTTGATAACTATAGTACCAACGCTCTATAGTTGTAGCCGAAATAATAGTATCCATGCCCCTCGGATTGGTATAAGTGTTATGAGAGGCATCACGAAAAAAAGCCTTATTAGATTTCGAATCATCACATGTTCCGCTAATTAATGGAGCAAGAATGCTATACCTAAAAAGTGCAATTTTTTGCTTATCATCGTTATTCATTAAAAAATCCTCCTGTATTTATAAGTTTATTAGGAGTATAAATCATTAAAAAGTAAGCGTAAAACTAAGTTATGTGGGTGTTATTAAATAAAATATTTGAAGTGCTTTTAATTTGCATAAACTGTCTATTATATTTTTTAAAAGACATAATAGTTGTAAATTTATGATTTATTGGTATCTTAAAAACAGCTAATCGCTCTCTCCAGTGCCGATTGAACTGACGAATAATATATCTAATGTTACTTTCATCAATAAGTAAGTTGTTGATCATAATATTTTCGAAAGGTAATTTTTTTAAATAAGTCTGAATAACTGTGATAATATCCTTTAATAATATTTGAGAATAAGGAACAATCCAACTTGGTAGAACTGATTCAGTTTTACCACAACATTTACAGATTAATCTTAGAATTTTTAGTTCGTATAATTTACCAGAAATTTTAATAAAACGTTTATAATAGGCGTGTTTAATAAGACAGCCCTTTTGGCCACAGCTACAAGAAAGGCGATGAAACGGTAAATGATCAATCATCGTATTATAAGAATTTTGTGAAAAAGACTTGATTATTGTAGAAAAAATAGTTATCATAATATATGTCTTACTTATGAAAATCCTATGGATTTACGTAAGCATTTAGAAAGGCAGAAGAAACTTTCGAAGGGCTCTTCTGTCTTTTTTCCTTTCTTAATTATTTTATGATAGCATAACATAAAAAGGGCCTATATTAAATAATCTGATTAAAATTTAGTCAATTATTTAATGTAGGTCCTTTGTTTATTTTGAAGAATAATAAGTGTTATAATAGTAAATAAAATGCCTATCTACATCTAAAAACCACTTTGGGTCCGAATCAATCTTTCTAAGCACATCATCATGAGCACGATCCTGGACCTGATGATTTTCATATCTTGTAATGGTTGCCCTTCCCCAATCAAGAATCTCTGAGAAGTCTTTCTGACTTACACCATATTTTTCTCTTATATTAATAATCTCACTCGATGTTAATAATCCTACCTTTTTACGATATGCATCTTTCATTGAAAGGCTATTTGCCTTGATCATTTCTTCCGTTTCTAGATATTCATCTGCATGAAAGCAGTATTCATAGATAGATTTGAATTCAACTTCTTCTCCCTTGTAGATTTCATTATCAATCACTTCTACTGTATCTACTTCATGCTCTTCCATACAAATTAAACATAACTTCTTTTCACTTTTAATTTTTTTCATTATCTTCACCTCAACTTTTCCTATATGGAAAGTCAGATTCTTTAAAATCTCTTTCAGAAAAATGGAAGGACATCACCAAAATAAAACTATCACCATTAGCATGTGCTATACTTACTAATTCTACTCTTATTTTAATATATACATCTTCACCTGAATACTCTTTTCCAAAAACCCGCATTTCAGATTTCTTTGGAAATCTTATGTCTTTTACTGTTTAAATATATTCTTCAACAGTCAAATAAGGAGGCCACTGAAAAACAAGCACTATTTATTATAATTATTATCAATAAAAATAAAACCACAGAAAATTTGATTTAATATCATTTTTTTCTGTGGTTTTTCTATATCTTTACAAATGAAATTATGTATTCAAGTTTTTTTAGTTATTATTTCTTCTTTAGAGTTAATATTCTCTTTACATTTATTGTAAATATTGTTAATGCCCCTTGCATTTGTATGCCTAATAGACCTGACGATGTCGCTACATCATAGCCATGTTTATGTTTTATTTCGCTATTTTTTGCTTCTATTTTGTATCGTTCCTTATATCGTTTTTTGAAGTATTCACTATTTTCAAATTCTATTTGATTTTTATGTAGTTCTGATTTAATTGTGACGGAATACGATTTGCTTTTTGCACCTTCTTTGTAGCATCCAGAAGATTTTGAACATCTTTTACATTTTTCTACATCAAAATAATATGTAGTTACTTGATTCGCACTTTGATTTTTTTTACCTGTCCTTGCTTTTCTAATTGCGATATGACCCGCTGGACATATAAACATACCTGCATCTTTGTTAAATTCAAATTCATCTTCTTTTTTTCTATTTCCTTTTGATACCGAAGGATTTAATTTTGATATTAATTTTATTTCTTTTTCTTTTGCGAATTCTATATTATCTTTTCCTGAATATGCTGCATCAGCTAATATTTCTTCTACTTCCATACCAGCTTTTTCACTTTTTTCTACTAACTCTTTTAAGTATTTACCATCAGCTTTTTCTCCAGTTGTTATTACTGCACCAGTTATAATTCGTTCATCGCTCATTGCAAGATGTGACTTATATCCAAAAAATGAAGAGTCAGCTGTTTTATGTCCTATTTTTGCGTCTTCATCTTTTGAACGTTTTAACTCTTCGGTATCATCTTTTATTCCTTCCTTTAAATAATTTAATCTTTCTTTGACTTTTGGAAATAGTGATATTTTTTCTAAAGAAGATACAGCATTTGATAATTTTTCGCAGTATTCAATAACATCTTCAAGAATTCCACTTGTCACTTTTTTTGGAAATTTATCTTTTACTGATTCATCTATAGCATAGACTTCTTTTCTAAGTAATTTAGCACGTTCTAATAATTCCTCTCTTGCAGACTTTTGATTATATCTAGCTTTAGTATGTGTTGCATCAAGAATAATAGTTTTACTTTTAAGAACGCCTTCTTTTATTGCTATCTGTACAGTTTTGTTAATCAATAAATCAAGTAGATTCATATCTTTTAATCTTAATTTTCTAAATTTAGTCAATGAACTAGGATTAATTAAATTAGTTTCCTCAGGAGCGAGATTTAAAAAATACTTAAATGAAAGATCTGTTAATGACCTATTTACAACATCTACGTCTGAAATTTTATAAATTGTTTTTAAAAGTAAATATTTAAACATTAATATTGGATCTTTAGCACCACGCCCTTGATCTAAACTATAATATGGAAGTAATTCGTCATAAACGAATGAAAAATCCACTAAATCATTAATTTGTCTTAAAAAATTATCTTTAGAAACTAAAATGTCATATAGTTCCATATATTTACTTAATATAAATTCTTGTTGTCCTTTAATCATAATTAAATCCTTTCGCTATTTTATTCTATATATAATAATTCAACATAAGTAGCGAAACTCCTTTTTGAAATTTAAAAAAAATAAAAAAAAATCATTATCACAATTTCAATGTGATAATGATTCGTTATAATACTTTTTCAGTGGCCTCTCAAATAAGTGAGCTCCTTTTTTAGTGCATCAACTTCATCTTCATCTGGAAACAGCTGTGCCATGGTATAACGATTCGTGTACTTCTTATCTCTTCCCTCATCAACCTTTCGATTTTTTTGAAAATTAATTCTTACAGAACCACTTTTTATTGCATATTTCAATCGGTCTAAATAGGTTTGAACTTCCATTTTAGATTCAATACGTTTTTTCTGATTATCTTTGCTCATCTTTATTATAACACTCCCTGCTACCACAGTCAATATTTTTGGTATCAATTGATTCCAATTTCTATTTAAAAATTTTACCGTAGACAAAATTCTTTAAAATACACTAATTATATTGTATATCATTTAGTAAAGATGTTCTATAGAAAATCAGATTTATTCTTCATAACATAAGACAAACCCACTAAGTAGCTTGATAATTCCTATCTACCAACTCAGTGGGTTTTTATCACTCCATCAAATGAATACATCCTTCACTCCAGGGCCTCTATTTGGAACAAAAAACTGATGTAGTTCGTCACTCACTGCATGGAATCATTCGCCAAGAACTAACCAATCATATTATCCCATTCAATGAAAGGCATCTACATAGGCTATTGGATGAGTACATAAATAAATACTACAATACCCATAGAACACATCAGGGGATTAACAGTAAAACACCCATACCTCAGCCTACATATTTGCCAACAAAACTTGAAACTTGCAGGTTAACTAAAACTCCTATTTTAAACGGTCTATATCATACTTATAAAAAAATAGCTTAAGGTATAGAACTATTTAATAAAAATGATATAAAGATTATTTTCAATATATGGTAATTAACCTATGACTCATAGGTATTTTTGTTGTGCCTAAATTTATGTTTCTTAAAATCTCAAACTACTAAAATCAGTTTCTAAATTTATTAGAGACTCTTTTTTTATGAAATATTTCTAATTTTTCCTTAAGATACCCATCGGATTAGTTTTTGAAGTGGACAAGTATTAACAACCATTTCAAAAAAATAAATGCAGCAGAAAAAGTTACTTCCACATTTATTCATTAATTAATTTTATTTAACTACATCTACACGCATTGAAATTACTACAGTACAACACTCACTCTAAAATTCAACTTCTCTTATTTCCGTTTTGGTACCACGTACACTTTAGGTAATAACTTTTTTTGAATCTCTAAACACCTTGCAATGACTGCGTTATAAATTCAATTTTCAAGTTACTACCGTTTATGCACCTGGTACCCGTAATTATAGCAAGAAAAGTGCATAAAAAAAGACCATAATAAGCAGCTTATAAAACTGCCAATCATAGTCTTCATTTCATCTCATTCAATTTCATTCTTTCCCCAAACAGCACTTCTTATATTTCTTTCCACTCCCACATGGACATGGATCATTTCTACCAATCTTGTTTTTCTTAACACTAAAAGGCTTATCTGGAAGTGACTTTAAGTTTGGTTTTTCAAACTTCTCAAATATCTCCTTTGGAGTATAACCATTATTTTCCCATATCCTGATATTATTAGAAAGCTCCATAACAAGCTGAATCACTTCATTGATTTGGTTCATATCTTTAAAGGTAATATTTCTACCGATAAATGCATCTAATATAGTTTGCATATCAAGTCCAAATTCACAAAATCCATGGATATCTTCACATATCCATTCAGCTTTTTCTTCGTCACCCTTAAAAAAATTCTTCTGCAAATAACTCAGCAGGTTATTATACTCTTTAGATTTCTCAAAGTAACTCTCATCAACATATTTTAGAAGTTCATCTTTCACAGGAACATAATATGGCTTATCATCTTTCTTTTTAAGCAACAACTCAAACTCATTATTTTCCAAAATAGCTTCATGAACAAAGTAATCTTGGTGAGAACAGATGAATACATTTTTCAACTCTTTTAATGGATTGTCCAGAAACTCTTCAACATCAGATAAAGTAATTTGATATTCATTCTGTCTATTAAAGATATCCATTACTTTATCCTTGTGCACTAATCCATAAAGATTTGATAATGCGATTATATATTCTGTTAATTGATTCATTGCTTCAACTCCTTGTTCAATTAATGTTGATGAACGTTTCCGATGTCCATATATTTTTCTCTATCAAATTCGTATGTCTAAATCAACATAGTTCCCCAATTCACTTTTACACCCCGTTGTTATTTATTAATTTAGCGTCGGGTGAATGTGGAAGGTTTGCTAAACCTTCTCCAGTAGGAATCTCACCCACTATAAAACACGCCCTTATCTTGGCGCACCACCTGGTACCCGGTAGTAATATTAATACTCCACTATAATTCATCTATTTTATTTAATCTACTATCACATCTTAAACAAAGTTGTACTAATTCTCCATCTCTTTGCTCTTCATAACTGCATTGGTCACAATAATTTTTCATACACTTTGAGCAGTAATAAATTTTATTTACAAGTTCTTCTGTCCTTTGACTTATTTCTCCTACTTGAGCACCACAGAACATACATTGTGATTTATAATTTTCATTCATTTAAAATACCTTTCTAGTATAAATATTTATAAAAACATCTGTTTTGAACGATTTATATCATACTTATAACAAAGTAGCATAATCACCTTTTAAGAAAAAACTTAAAATCTTTTTTAAATTTCCAAATAAACTGTACAAAAGTTACTTCCACATTTATTCATTAATTAATTTTATTTAACTAAATCTACACACATTGAAAATACTACAGTACAACACTCACTCTAAAATTCAACTTCTCTTATTTCCGTTTTGGTGCCACGTACACTTTAGGTAATAACTTTTTTCGAATTTCTAAACACCTTGCAATGACTGCGTTATAAATTCAATTTTCCAGTTACTACCGTTTATGTACCTGAGTACCCGGTATTCACCTGTTACCCAGAATTGTAATTTTATCTTATTTCAATATGCACTTCTTTTCCTAAACTTCTTGCAATTTTTACTAAAAAATCAAGAGACGGATTATAAGATCCACCTTCAAATCTTGAAATATTAGATTTCTGAGTTCCTACTCGGAAAGCCAACTCTTCTTGAGTAATATGCTGTACATTTCTAACTTCAATAATTTGTGATATAACTTCATAACGTGGTTTTAATTTTTCATATTCAATTTGAAATTCTTCATCCTTCATCAATTGATCTTTAATCAAATCAAATTTTACACCTGCTTTATTCATAACTAGACCTTCTTTCATAATCGACTTTATATTTTCTTGCCCTTACTAATTCACGTTCTGGTGTCTTAATAGATTTTTTTATAAATCCATTTAATAATACAAACCCATTCTCTTTAAAACTAAAATAAAATATACGTGATATGTCTGATGCAAACTTAATACGTAATTCATAGATTCCTTTGTTATTATTTCCTTTTAAAGATTTAACATAAGGCTCTCTGAGACGTGGACCATGTGTCTTTAATAATTCTATTTCACTATATGCTTTCGCCCTCATCTTCGGTTGGAGAGATAAGAGAAAACTCATGACTGGAACATCTCCATTTTCTTTTCTATAAAATTCTACATCATAATCCACTCACATACCTCCTGATATAATATTTTTACTTTTTTCATCTTTAATGTTATCATATATGATAACATTATGCAAAACAAATCACTCTCATTGCAAATAAAAACAACTTTTTTAAGCACATAACTATATATTTTCTGATTTATTAATGATCTTATATATATTACTTTTACAATAATATATAACAGAAAGTCTTATTGTTTCTGATAATCTAATAATGACATTATATGATATACTTTCACCACCTCTTTCAAAAAACAAAATAAATGTAGAAAAAGTTACTTCCACATTTATTCATCAATTAATTTTATTCAACTACATATATACACATTGAAATTACTGCAATACAACACTCACTCTAAAATTCAACTTCTTTTATTTCCGTTTTGGTGCCACGTACACTTTAGGTAATAACTTTTTTTAAATCTCTAAACACTTTGCAATGACTGCGTTATAAATTTGATTTTCGAGTTACTACCGTTTATGTACCGGGTACCCGGGATTTCAAAGTCACTTGACTCATCCATAAAATAATCTATAGGGCATCCAAAAAGCTCCAGTAAATTTACTAGAGCCTGCTATCCTTGGATGCTGCGTTTCCTAATATTTCTGTTTTGGTACCGGGTGCACAGGACTTTCCCGTAATTAGTCTGATTGACCTTACGCTCATATTTAAACAAAGTGCTATTTCTTTTATTGAATATCCTCTTTTAAAATATTCCATAATAAACGCATTTTTTATTTCAATTATTTTTTTAGATCTATTTTTATTTTTTATTTTATTATAAACATTACTACTATTTGATAATTCCTTAATAAATACATCTAATTCTTCTATATGTTTGTCTTCTAAAGAAAGCTTTTCATATTTATTAATATAACTATTATTAATAATATCTTTATATATAGTCATTGCACTAGAACTACTATTACTGATTTTTTTTAGCATTTCTTTTCTATCTACTATTATCGATCTTTTATTTACAATTTCTAAATGCGCTCCCCATTTATATTCATTTGGATTTTTAACAAGATTTGCTTTAACTGGGTTAAATGCAATATAACAAATAAGTTTAAGATAATATTCTCTATTATTAACATCTCTTATTGATAACCTACCATCAAATATGGTTCCAGTGCGATTATACTTTTTATTAAAATATTTACTATAAGCTAAATTAATTGATCTCATTATTTTATCAATAGATATATCCATCATTTCCACAAGTAAGTGATAGTGATTATCCATAAGTACAAAATATAATAATTTAAACGGCATTTCCAATTTTGTTTTATTAAGAATTCCATAAAACATAGATTTGTCTAACTGATCATTAAAAATATAAGTTTTATTATTTCCTCTTTTTATTATATGATAAATTGCACCTGAAAAATAATTTCTACTTTTTCTCCCCATATTCTACCACCCATTATACTGCCATTTATTTGCTTTTTTATTTATCCATCTATTTAATTCTAAATTAATTAGTTCATTTTCAATATCAATTGT
Source organism: Helicovermis profundi (assembly GCF_033097505.1). NCBI lineage: Bacteria > Bacillati > Bacillota > Clostridia > Peptostreptococcales > Caminicellaceae > Helicovermis > Helicovermis profundi. The sequence goes on from NZ_AP028654.1 coordinate 2,977,288, forward strand.
AGTTATTTTTAATTTTTTAGCTAAGTCACTTGTAGTTAATGAAGATTTTGTTAATTCTTTAATAATAAAATTGCTTTTAATATCTATTTTTTCAATATTATTTACTACTATATAATCTTCTGCATTATTTTTTATTAAAGAATTATTTCCAGCACATTTTAAAGAATCTGTACCTTTTATTGACCATATTTTCTTTCCTTGATTTTTTGCATAATTTGCAGTAATTAAAGATCCACTTTTTAAACTTGCTTCAACTACTATTATTTCGTCTGAAAATAGGCTTAAAAGTTCGTTTCTTTTATAAAAGTTATATTTGAATGGTTTTACACCTACAGGAAAAGGCGACACAACTGCATATTTTTCAGCAATTTTTTCCATAAACGCTGTATGTTCTTTTGGATAACACATATCCAGTCCATGAGCTAAAAAAGCCATTGTATAATTATTATGTTTATATGAATATCTGTGTGCTTCATAATCTATACCAAATGCTAAACCACTATTAATACATATTTCTTTATTCATTAAACTTTCACATATTTTTTCTGTATAATAATAACCACTTCCAGATATATTTCTTGTTCCAACTATTGCAATACTTTTTTTATTTGTTAATTCCCCTTTATAATAAATAACAAAATTACCAGCAATCATTTTATTATTTCGCTTATAAGTTGCAATTTTTATGCCTAATTTATTGCTTTCATGCAAAATTATTTTTGATTTTTCCAAAGAAAGTTGCCTACTAATAATAAAAAAAATTTCTTTAAATTCAGTTAAATTATATTCATTTGAATTTGTAATATTATAAATTATTTTTGGATCTTTATATTTTTCTATTATCTTTAATTTTTCTTTACTAGATATTTTTTTTAATTCTTGAAACCAAATCCAATATAATTCCATAATTACCTCAATTATTATTTATCAAAATCTCTAGCCATAAGAGCCGAAACAATATCTTGTTTTCTTATATTCATAGCACTATCTAAATCTGCAAAAGTCCTAGCTATATTCATAATTTTATTATATGCTCTAGCACTAAACTGATATCTATTAAATGATTTTTCTAAAAGTTCATTTGTTTCGTTATCTAACTTACAGAATTCTTTATTATGTAAAATTTCCATTTCTCCATTAGTTCTAATACCTTTAATATTTTTAAATCTTTCTTGTTGAATATTTCTTGCTAAAACAACTTTCTCTTTTAATTCGCTTGAAGTTATTCTATTAATATTTGATTCCTTAGAAAATAAATCTGTTTTAGTCATATATTTTTGAATATCTAGTCTATCTAATATAGGCCCAGAAATTCTTTGCTTATATTTTCTCACTTCATATACAGAACATTTACATTTATCCAATCCATAATACCCACATGGACACGGATTCATAGCTGCAACAAGCATAAAATTAGATGGAAAAGTATTAGTTTGTCTAACGCGAGCTACAGTTACAAATCTATCTTCTAAAGGCTGACGAAGTGATTCAAGTGTTTTTCTTGAAAATTCGGGGAATTCATCTAAAAATAAAACACCATTATGTGCTAATGAAATTTCACCTGGCATTGCATTTCTTCCTCCACCAATAATTGCGCTTACAGAAGTATTGTAGTGTGGTGATCTAAACGGCCTTTGAATAGATTCTTCACTTTCTTTTAATGTGCCTGAAACACTATGTATTGACATTACCTCTAATAACTCTTCCTCGGTTAAAGATGGTAAAATTGTTGGTATTCTTTTTGCTATCATTGATTTTCCACATCCTGGTGGACCAATTAATAAGATGTTATGATTTCCTGCAGCCGCTACAGTAACATATTTTATTACTTCTTCATTACCTATAACATCTGAAAAATCAATGTTATTTTTGCTGATATTTTCCTTATTTTTAATAATTATTTCTTTATAATACAATCTTTTTTCAATCCATTTTATTACTTCTTCAATAGAATCAAGTCCTATTAAAGTTATTCCTTTTACATTTGATGCTTCTCTTATTAAGGACTTTGGTAGAACAACTTTTTTAAAGCCACATCTTTTAGCTGCAATTACCATTGGAAGTACACCACTAAAATAATTTAAATAACCAGTTAAACTAATTTCACCTAAAAAAGCAACTTCGTTCAAATTTATACCTCTAGGTACTAATTGTTCAGATTCAAGTAGTAAACCTATAAACATTGGTAAATCATAATAAGTGCCACTTTTTTTGATATCACTAGGTGATAAATTTACAATTATTTTCTTTTTAGGAAATATACAATTAATTTGATCAAAGGCTGATTCTATTCTATCCTTTGCCTCTTTTACTGAAATATCTCCAAGTCCAACTATATTCATTACAGTTATGCCACTTAATATTTTTACTTGTACTTCTACTGCATATCCTTCAATTCCAGAAATTCCTATAGAATTTATTATAGTAGCCATCAACGTCACCTTTCAAGATTAAATACTTATAATACAATTTTAACCTTTATTTTCCAAATTGTCAACAAAAAAATTTACTTACACATTTATTTATTAATTAATTTTATTCAACTACATCTACACACATTGAAATTACTACAGTACAACACTCGATCTAAAATTCAACTCCTCTTATTTCCGTTTTGGTGCCAGGTACACTTTAGGTAATAACTTTTTTTGAATCTCTAAACACTTTGCTATTACTGCGTTATAAATTTGATTTTCGAGTTACTACCGTTTATGTACCTGGTACCCGTATTGAAAATATTTTAGGATGTTTATTAGCTCTAGATGCCTTATAATCATAAAGATATATTTGATTTTTCCCTAATTTGGCTGAAGCATAAAGCCACATATAATTCTTTTTACTATCCTTTTCGTCGATTACTTGAAGAGTAGTTTCATCAGCGTGAACTATATCTTCTTTTAATAACTCTTCATGTAAACGATCATAAAATATTTTCAAATGATCATTCGATGCTGAAACAATCCATTTAGCCATGTTTTGTCTTGATATATCTATTCCAAAATTATTAAATTCTTTCTCTTGACGGTATAATGGGAGTGCTTTACTGTATTTATTATTAATAATAAATGCAAGTAATGATAGACTTACCATACTTCCTTTTAAAATAGGATTTGGCATTTTAGCTCTTATAATAGTTCCACTTGTACCTTCATTATCACAATATCTACAAGCATATACTTGTTTTACATGATGAACTATTTTCACCTGAGCAGGAATGATTTTAAATTCTTTTCTTATTTCAGTCTTCATTTCATGTAATTTATTAGAACACTTTGGACATATTTTTTCTTCATCTGAAAGAGTATAATAAATTTTTTCAACCTCAAGATCATCATATGTTTTTCTTTTTTTAGAGCGCGCAGCTTTTCTCTTGCTTATTATTTCTTCGGCAACCGGCTCTTTAGATTCTTTTTGAGAAAGTTTTTCTGCCTCATTAAATATTGAAATTTGCTCTGGATTAATTTTTTCACTAGAAGATCCATACTTTTTACTAGCATTTAATCTAAGCATCTCTTCATAGTATTTAACTTTAGCTTCCAGTATTTCATTTTCTTCCTCTAAAATATTAACTTTTTTCGAAAGATTATTATTCTCATTTTCCAAAAAAGTTGATTTTTCTTTAAAAAAGTTTGTATTATATTCACTTGTATTTTCATTGTTTTTAAGTTTGCTTTTATTAGTTTTCATATGTATATTATAACATTTTTTTCATGATAATTCTACTAAAAACGTTATAATATCAACGTTTTTAGCTTGTTTTTTTTATATAATTTGTCTTGCTTTTATTTCTTTATATGCATTTTTTTGATTCATACTTAAACCATCTAAAAGCCATCTGAATTCTCTTGAAGTTACTTTTAATACTTCTGCGTTATCATCTTTACTTGGCCATAAAAAAACATCACTTTCCAATCTTTTATAGTGAAGCCAAAATCCATTATGATCCCATTGAAGTATTTTTAACTTATCCTTTTTTCTATTACAAAACACAAATAAACTTTTTGAAAAAGGATCTAACTTAAAAGTTTCCATAACTATTAATGAAAGTCCATTAATAGATTTCCTTAAATCTGTAGTTCCATTTGCTATATATACATTTATATCAGAATTTATATTTAACATAATTTCTTTAATACCTTAATTATATTTTCAAATGTTATTAAATCAAAATTTTCATTAACTTCAATAGTAGCAGAATATATTTTTACTTTAAATGCAGATGATTTATTAGTAGAGCTAATTTCTTCAAGTTTTGTCCATGAAGATTTATTAGTTTTGTCAGTAAATGTATTATTCTTTTTATTATATTTACTAGCCCAATATCTAAATGTAGTGAAAATCAAATCATTTTTTACACAATATTGTTTCATTGAAAATTCACTATTTTTATATTTCTCAATTCTCTCAAACCACATTTTTTCTTTTTCTAATGATTTTTTCAAGATACTATCCTCCATTTTTATTAATATAGGAATATTATCTCATAGTTATTTTAAAAATTGTATGTGTGGTGGAATTGACGTTTACTTTCAAACTTTAATAATACACTTAATAATATTAATCTTAAGTCTCTATCATATAGATATAATGTATTTAATTCTTCAAATTTACAATTTTCAACATATTCTTCTGGATTAAGTATTACTCCATTTAAATATCTTTTAAGAAATGGTTTTTTATACCCATTAACCACATTGTAATAATTTTCCTTAGAAAGTATCGTTTTTGCTGATTCAACATCATCAATATGAAGTTTTCTAGCTTTTAATCTATCTATTTGTTCATCTAATGTTAGAAATGGCTTCATTAATAACTCCTCCTAAAAATAAAAATAGCCCTACCGCTGACGGTAAAGGCTTGATCTGTAAATCAATTATAACATATCCAAATATAAATACAATAGTTTTTTTTACTAACTATTCCTTTATATGATGTAGTATTAACAACCATTTCAAAAAAATAAATGCAGCAGAAAAAGTTACTTCCACATTTATTCATTAATTAATTTTATTTAACTACATCTACACGCATTGAAATTACTACAGTACAACACTCACTCTAAAATTTAACTTCTCTTATTTCCGTTTTGGTGCCAGGTACACTTTAGGTAATAACTTTTTTTGAATCTCTAAACAGCTTGCAATGACTGCGTTATAAATTTGATTTTCGAGTTACTACCGTTTATGTACCTGGTACCCGTATTGTTCCTTAAATGAAGTTTTAAAACCATTCCAAAAACCAAAACAAATGCAGAAAAAGTTACTTCCACATTTATTCATCAATTAATTTTATTCAACTACATCTACACACATTGAAATTACTACCGTACAACACTCACCCTAAAATTAAACTTCTCTTATTTCCGTTTTGGTGCCACGTACACTTTAGGTAATAACTTTTTTCGAATCTCTAAACATCTTGCAATTACTGCGTTATAAATTTGATTTTCGAGTTACTACCGTTTATGTACCTGGTACCCGTAATTGTTATAACAAAAAATAGAAAATAATTGCACAAATGAAAGTAGCTTGTAACGGTATTGTAAAGATAGGGTTCATTAGACTAGCTTAAATTTCTAATAATTACTTGATTTTATCTGATAAAACATATTTATAGACCATTTTGGTATCAGGCGAATTTTTCGGAAATAGCTTTTATAATCAATTTTTAGTTGTTTCTATTTTTGTAATCAGCATACATAATTTATCTAAGCATCGTTATTAAATAAACTACATCATATTCAAATCACTAATTATTTCTTTAATTTCTTTTATTCTCTCATTAATAGTTAACTCTCTATTATCTACAAAACTAGATTCTAATCCCCATTCTCTAATTTTATCTATCCACGAAAGAATTGTTTCTCTTGAATAACCTTGATATTGCAAAGTATAAAAAATATATCCAATTTCATTACTTACTGTAGAATTAAAAATTGATGGATCATCAGAATTAATAGAAATCATTAAACTAGTATCTTTAGTACTTTTATCTACTAACCCTGTTCTATTTAATGTTATTATAGGATGACTATATAATCTTTCCATTCCCGAAATCGATAAATTCGAAGTTGGATTCGTTTCAATAATTACCCCTTTATCATTAATTTTTTTTCTCATTTTTTTTTGTAACTCAGCGATTGCCAAACATTCTTCTTTATATACTTTAACTTGTATTATTTCATACATTTTTTCCAAATAACACTTACAATGATTTGCATAAATTATTTTATTTGAATTCCATGAAACACTATTATAATTTTCTCTAAAAACACAATTATTTTCCGAGTTTTTTTCAATTGAACAAAACTCATTTATTTCTTGAATATCAGGTTCAAATTTAGAAAATTTATCTTGATACGCTTCCCAAAGAACTTGTAAAGTTATACCACTAGCATTACCATATATTTTTTTTGCACATTCTAAAATTTTTCTTTCTAAACTTATATCATCAACTAAATTAGTAACACTGTAATAATTACTATTTGTACCCCAAATCCATATAAGATTTTCTAAATGTTCAATTCTAGGCATAAATACAACTGAATTGGATTCAATCCATTTGCTAGCATCTATTCCAAGAGATATGCCATGTCCAATTCTATCACCTGCATGATATCCTAAATATTCTACTACTTCATAAATATGACGCAGGCCAGATACAATATGCCTATATTCTTCACCAACATGATAAGTAAATCCTAAAGTTTTTACATCATATGAATTCAAATTACCGCCATTAACAACAGTACTATTTTTGCTATCTCTTAAATTTTGATAAACAGGTGCAAATACCCATGGTTCCGTCAAATTTTCTCCACTTGCAGTATCAATTCCAACTATGTAGTACGACATTTTATTATATTTATTTCTAATTTCTCTAATTATATCTGCAGTATTTTTATACTCCTTGATTATATTTCCGTAAAAAAGATTTTCATTTTTAAAAATCAGATCGTTATTCTCTGTTTCTTTAAAAAAACACTTTTCTAAAGGTACATTTTCTTCTGTTTTTATTAAATGAAAAACAATCCCTATAATCGGAAGTCTGGATTTAACATTTTTGTTATCTTCTAATATTTTCAAATATACTTTGAAAAAAACTTTTAATTTTTTAATTATATCTTTTTTACTTTTTCCTGGTGCAACTCTAATTTCAATTTTTTTTAAAACATTACTTTTAATTTGTGTAACAATATTACTATAAAGATTTTCTACATCATTTTCAAAAACATTAACTACTTTACTATATTTCTCATTTCTAAAAAAATCTAACCCTTCCTCATCATTATTTTGAGTCACTTCTACATAAACTTCGTTTTTTATTCTAATATATTGCCAAAATAAATCATTAAATAAGTTATCATTACCAATTCTTGTTTTATTCAAACCTAAAAAAACAAATTCTTTTTCAATATATAGTCTTTTCGACTTATCTCTAGAACTATTTACAAATATATCCCAAAAACTTTCAAGCACACTTTTATAATGTTCGATATTGTAAGTGTCTCCAGTTATAAAATTTGAAATTAAACTCAATATACTTATCTTCTTAATTAAATTTTCTTTACCATTTAAAAGTTCTTGTACACTTAAATTATCACTATTCCTTAACGAATAATCTAGTATATATCTTATTAAAATAGCCATTTTGAGTTTATTAAAAACTACACCATTAATCTGTTTGTTTAACTTATTCTTAGTTTTATTTTCAATATCATTTAACAATGCATTCCAAAGAACTCCAAAGTTATATCCTGCATTTATATGAATATGATTTTCACTTACACCTTTTGATAATATTTTGTCCAACTGACTATCGCCAATAGATATAATCCAATTAAAATTCTTTAGATGAATTATATCTTTCATACCATTATCTAACAAATAAGTAGCAACTAATAAATCAGAAGTTTGAAATCTAGAAAAAGAATTCCATAACTCTATTTTTTCCAAATTTTCAAGCCCATCAATTAAATTACTATTACTAGTTTTCCAATATTTTAAAACAAATTTACCATCTCTATGAGCAATAAAAGTCTTTGTAATATTCGATAATTGAAAATTACAAAACTCATTCATGTTACTATATTTATTCAATTTATACATAGAATAGTACTGATCATATAACATATAAACTTGATCATAAGAATTAATCTTATCTTTTCTTAAATACTTAGTATATTTTATTTTTAACTTTTTACTAATTAAATTTTTTTCATTAAAGGAACTCGTTAGAAAAAGTTTTCTAAATTCTATTATATTATCATACGCAAACTTTTGGAATAAAAGACTAATATTTTCAGACATTAAGTCATATAATTTTTTATTCATTTTCTTTCTCTTCTTTATTTTTCAATTCTTCTAGCATTGATTCTTTAACCTTACTAGTCAAACTATCCCTATAAACTTCCCAAATAAGTTTTTCAGTATTAATTAAAAGAATATTTGAATCATATTTATCTTGAATTTTATTTGCAATAACTGAAAAGTCTTTCTTAATAGAATTGATTTTAATATCACTCGAAATTTTCGACTCTCTATCAATAATTACATCAATATTTTCAATTAATTCATTAAATTCTTTTAATAAAATAAATCCATCACCTAAAAGTTTACTTTTAATGCCTTCAACATTTTCAGTTATGGAATTAGAAGATGAATAGTTTATTATTTCACTTAATTTATTAACATTAATATTTCTCGCATCAACTCTAATACCCATTTTACTTATTATTTTAGAAGCCATTTTCAAATTCTCCATTTTTCTATCAAAACTAACGGTGTTAATTCCGACGTTAGATTTATTAATAGACCTTAATATTGATCTAATTTCAGGTATTATGTAATCATAAAGCTTGGATTTATCATACTCATACATTTCACCATAATTTTCTTTAAAATTCCCCTCTATATCTTCAATTTTTTCTAAATATTCAACTGTATCTTCAATTTTATCTAAGTATTCAATTAAATCTTCATTATTTTCTAAATATTCAATTAAATCTTCATTATTTGTAACAATTTCATATAAATGTTCAACTTTTCTTAAGTACTTACTTATCTCTTCAACTTTTCTTGAAATTTCAGATTCGTTTCCATTCTCTCTCGAAATTTTAATTTTCTCACTAAAATTTCTTAATCTATCATTTACTTCATTTAAACTACTAACAGATAATATTTCAAATATTATCTCATAATTTCTAAGTTTTTTCTTAAAATATATCGTTTTAAATTTATCATAAATATCATTTAACAACACTATCTGTTGTTCTTCAATCGTTGGAATTATTAATTCACTAATATAATATGATTCAATTTGACCTTGAATATACTTTACTAACATAGTTCTACTTCCCTTAACATATTCATTACTGATTGAAATTTTAATTTCTTCATTTTCCATAATTTCCATAATTTCCATAATTTCTTTATTCTCTATAGTCAAATCCTTAAAATAACTATATTCATCTTCTTCAATTTCTTCAATTTTTTCACTTAATTTAATTAAGCCTTCATCATTTTTAAGATTGTCATATCTCGGATTCTCGATAATATTATTATACACATATTTTTCAAAATCTTCTTTTAATAAATCTGAATCCACTCTGACTTTCCAAATTCTTTTTATTACTCTAGTTAAACTACCATTCTCATAAATGTTTTTTTTATATCCAGAAATTTTTTCAAAATATATATTTAATTTATCTAATAGTTCTATATTCTTTTTATACTTATAAAATAATTCATATAATTTTTCGGTTTCAATATTTCCTATATCTTCTTCAATATCAATATCAATATCCATTGAATTTTTATTGTTCTTTATAAATTCTTTTATTTCTCCAATTTTTATTTCTTCTTTTCTTCTATTTTCATCTTCATATTCTTCTTGAAATAAAAATCTGTTTTTATATCTAAAATAAAATAGTTTCATCGCTTCTTCTTCAATTTCCTTAGGCATTTCTATTCTATTCTTATCACTACTTTTAGATTTATTTATTAAATCTTGAAGAATTTTAGAATCATAATCAATGCCTTCGTATTTACTAATTATTTCTTGTAGCTTTTCATTACTATTTGAAGAATTATATAAATCTTTCCAAACATCATCATTAATGTCTTCAAATTCTTTAAGTTCTTTTTTTAAAATCGATTTGTAGCTATTATTATTTAACATTTGATATTGATATTTTATACCAGTAATACTTTTTATTTTTTCGTATATAGTAAATAAAGTTAATTTATTTCCAATACGTGGATACAAATTTCCAGTATACTCATCAGAAAATAAATTATCTAGTAATTTTGACAACATTACATTATTTGAATCTGATTTAGTTATTACTTCAAAAAAATATCCTAATTTTAGAACCATAATATAAAACTTAAGTTCATTTTCATCTTGTAATTTAGTTGGTTCACTTTTAATCGCTGAATTTATTGCAAGATAATTCACAAAACAAGTTATTTCATTCTCATTTTCGCCTCTTTTTACATTGATAAATGCTCTTATTTCTTCACTTCTAGGCTCTAAAATTCTATTAGTTTCTATAATAATATCTAGCATTTTATTTAGTTTCTCAAGATTATTAATCGATTCCATATCTTTTACTAAAAAATTATAAATATTCATTAAACCTCTTGGTCTTGAGTCAAAAATATCCGCTATCACATTTAGAATTTTTTCGTTTTTTTGTTCATCGCTACTATCTAATACTTTTTCCAATAGCAAATTTTTTAAAGTAGTTTTATTTTCTTTATTATTTTTATCAGAATCACTTAATGAAGAAAATTTCATTTTTTCTTCATTAGTAAGTTCTTTTAATCTATATCTATTATTGATAGGCATTACTTTCTTTAACAAATCATAAACATATTTATTAATAGATATATCAGCTTTTTCCCCATATAATTTAAAATCTATAATATTATCTAATACATCATGTTTCTTATAATAAAATAAACTTAAATTTTCCTTCAATTTATTTAAATCAACTGCAATAAATGTTATTATATGTTCACTATCCAAATATTTTAAAATTAAATCAAAAACTTCATTTGCTCTTATAGGATTTAAATCCGCATCATCAAACATAAAAATAACATTAGTTTTCTTGGTTGCATCTAATAATAATCTAATTAATTCTTTAAACTCATCTGCTAAATTTAATTCTGTTGATAAAACATTTTTTACTCCATCAAAATATTCATCTTTTGTTGTAAAATTGTATTTTAAAATACTCCTAAACTCTGGATTTTTTTTATAATATGTAGAAAAGACTTGATGAAATTTTTTTTCCACTTCACTTTTTTTATCATAAATACAATTTATATTTAATTTATTTTTTTTTGAATTCTCAAAATTTATTTTATCAATATTTTTTTCGATATATCCATCTATCTGCAACAAAAGTATTCCAAGCAAATCAATATTTTCATCAACTTTTTCTGGAAGAATAGGTTTAAATATAATATATTTATCATTCTCAACCTTCTCATTATTTAGTAATTTTGAATAGATAGTATGAAATACCGAACTTTTACCACTACCTCTTGGTCCTAAAATACTAATAACATTATTAATACTCTTCTTTAACTTATTATTATTATTATTTTTATCATTTTTTTGTAAAATCACACCGGGTAAATTTTCAATCATACTATTAAAATTAGGAAAAATTTGATCTAATTGATCCTCTTTAAGTACATTCTCACCCACCGTGTTTCTTTCATCTTTATTTTCCATAATTAAATCATTCCTTATTTTTATTTTTGAATACATTCATTTAAAGTATATATTTTATCATTCTAATTAGCAACTAATTTCAATTAATTGCAGCACTAAAGAGTAAATTTTATTATTTTATATTAGAAAAATCACTTTACATTAATTGCCTTTTTTTAAACTAATACTTGAAATCATCACACTTTCTAACTATAATCACGTCACAAAATTCTTACTTATATTTTACATGTTTCGATCTCCTATAGTTCCTTATCTGTTAACTGTCGTCAAAAATTTGCTAATAGATGTTTGTACTCTTTTTTATGCTTAATTTTAGTGTTTTAAAGACTTTTATACCTTCATCATAAATTTGTAGTATTTTATGAGTTATTTGAATTATTAAATAATGCTTTTTCATAGCATTTACATTTGTACTTTTCAAATGTTGTATTTCATATCCATGATTCTTTTGAGTATTAAATCCTTCGTTCTCTATTTTCCAACGTTTTCTTCCTGTTTCAATTATTTTTTTGTCTATTTCTAGACTTGATATATATCTAAAAGTAACTACTGTTTTTTATTATCTATAATTTTTGTTTTCTCTTCTACCAATTCGCCTATACTTAATTTATACAAATTATGATATAAATTATTTACATAAGTATAGTTTTTATTTTTTTCAATAATTATCGTTTTATCTATACCTTTTATAGCTTTAAATTCTTTTATAAATGTTACTATAAAGATGGCTCTTCCGATTAACGGTTTAAATAATGTCAAAAAAAATAACTGATATATAGCTTTATTCTTCGGCTCTATAATAAATGTTGGGGTATAAACCTTACATTTATTATTTTTTTGCAAAAAAATAATGCACTAATCAATCAAATCAGCTAAAATTAAGTCTTCTAAAACATTCAGAAAGAAGATTTGATTGACGTGCATAGTAATTATATCAACAAACTAGAAAGTGTAACAAAAATGAGAAGCATCACTAACATTTGATATCACATAAAGATATGAAAGTATAATATATCTTCCAAAACCAATTATTTTAGATAGTATTGTTATTATCATTATTAGTAATGCCGTTTTTTTCACTATAAATACACCCTTATAGTATACTTACTCAACGCCGTAACACACGATTGTAAGAATATGACAAAATAACACTCTGAAAAAATTCACATTTAGTATATCTTTACTTTCACTACTACTTTCTTTACTTGAGCTTTTTCACAATACTGATTTCCTGGTTTATGAACATCCTGTGGGAATAATATCATAAAATCCCCTGGAAACAATGTAATGAAATCACCATCTGCTCTGCCTAAGGCAACATCAGAATCACAATCATAACAATTTTTAATCTCAAATCTTTCTATATTGCTGTATCCAATTTTTTCGATCCCTTTTGCTATATATTGAATATCTATATACTTTTCGTGTGCTTCCCAAAACCCATCATCTTCATTCTTTGTTTCATATTCTGAAATAATCGCAAATACATCATCCCCAATTACTTGATATTTCCCAGGAGAAATTTTATCAAAATTGGTAGTTAATATATAGTTAATAGCTTCATCCAAGTATTTCCCGATATTTTTATACATACCTATATTCTGGATATTATCAATGATCATTATCTTTCTCCTTTAAATCTTCAATAATTACTTCCTTGTATTTATTTACATCTTTTATGATTGTCTTACCAAAATATTCATTTAACTCATTAAATTTATGTTGTCTTGTTGGTGTCTCGACCCTTTTATGTACAATTGATGATCTTTCTAAAATTTGTTTACTTTCAAGGTCTGACATATATAATGGTACTTTCCTAAAATTTAAGTATTTCTTTTCTCCATCATTTAGTCTCAAATCATTTGATCCAAGTGCTTTGAAGATTATTTCAAGATTTTCTTTTATTGAACATAATCTCTCTATACCAACCCCTGTAATATAGTCCGTTTTTTCTAGACCCTCATCTTTTACATAATGAACTTCTTGAACATTTGCACCAAGTGAATATGACGCATTTATGAGCAGTTCCTTATTCTTTGAATATTCAGTATGATCTGCATAACCAATCTTGCAATTCAATAAATTTTCTAGTACTTTAATCTTACTAAGGTTTACCTTTTCAATATCTGTAGGAAAATTTTGAAAACCATACATCATCAAAATATCCTTAACATTTTTACTCTTAATATACTCTGTAACATCCAAAAGCTCCTGAATTTCAAAACCACTGATACCTAAGATAAAAGTCTTATTAAATTCGTTAGAAAAATCTATAGCATCGTCAAGTAATTCTATATCATTTATACATGCTGAGTGAATTTCTATCGCATCAACTAATTCGTGATTCTTAGCACAAAATTCTACTGATGCTTTATCGTCTGCTAGAATAATTGTATCTAGTTTATTTGATTTTGCTTCAGTTAAAATATCTTTCCAATTATCTTCAGATAAAATCCAGTTTTTTAGTAAATCATATACAGGATGTTCTTCAACCATATATTCGTCTAAATTAATAAGCATATGATATTTAATTGCATCAATTACATTTGGAATATCTTTTGTTTGCTCAAATAAGTAATTGTAATCACCCTCAAATGTATAAGCAGTTTCAGCAATCAAATACGGTTTATTTGAGTAGAATTGTTTTTTCATTAATCTAGCCCTCCATAATATTTCTTTTTAATACTATAAAACTCATCCTCATTTTCTTTAAAATTTCTATTTATCTTTTCAATAACTACCTCAGAACTTGATCTCTGAATTATTTTTGAATTAATTTCTGCTATTTGAGGATTATTATCTAAAAAGTTAATTACGGTAATTAACTCCACATTGTATCCCTCTAGTAATCCTAATTCATCGAATATTTTACTTAGCATTAAGTAATCTAACTCGGTATCCATAGTAAGTCTATAATTTGCCTTTAGAAAACTTGGCATTTCAATCTCTCTTATATTAAAATAATCCTTATGAAAAAGTGATCCCCATATTTCAGTATCCAAAACATTTTTAAAATCACAAACTGTCTGCAAAGCTTCTTTTTTCAGGGCATAGATTCCTGTTCCAAGCATTGCATCCTTAAATCTAAGATAATCGGAATCTGGATTTTCTTTAATTTCACTTACTATTAAGTCAATCAAATACATCGAAAACAAGGTATTATCAGGTGTGATATTTACTATGTAATCAAAATCAAAATATTCAGCTGTATCTTTCAATCTTAGTAGAACATCATCAGGGCTACCTTGAAAATACCTGATGCCTTTCTTTATGCATATTTTACTAATCTCTGAATCAGTATTTAATGCAGTTGTAGCAACTACTACTTCATCTATAGATGTCGAACTCTTTGCTCTATCAATAGCCCATTCTAAAGCACTTTGATTACCTAAATTCATTAGAATTTTTTTCTTAAGCCTAGTAGATTTCAATCTTGCAGGTATTACAAATCCAATTTTCAAAATAATTCCTCCACATTTATGTCATAATATATTTCAACTATAGCTTTATATTTGCCCTCAACAATTCAAAAGCTTCCGCTGCATCTGATCCACACTGTGATCCTCTTAAATATGCCAAGCTTCTTATTGCTTTCTCACTCCTTGGAAAAGGAAATTCACCAATTTCACTTTCATAGATTTTCATAATGCTTAATTTCTCATCAAGATATTGACTAATATCAATATATACATTGGGATTAAACCTCTTTGCTGTAGAATCAATATTGAAATCCGTTTCTGAAATTGTTTCATAATATAAAACTTTTTCAATATATGAATAACGAAACCACTTAGTACAACTAAGTGTTGCTTCTGCTATTGCCTTATGGTCCGTGTGAACATCATTATAAAATGGAGCAAATATAATATTGGGTTTTATCTCATTAAATGCATTCGAAATTTCAGAAACTAACTTACCTTTTGAAATTTCATCTACTCTTGATGTTGGTATTCCAATTTTTTTCACAATATCAAATCCATATCGCTTTGAAACTAAATCAATCTCATTATTTCTGGATTCAATTTTTTCTTTAGAAAAGCCAAATTCCTCAAAAATGTTAGTAACAATCAACCAGTTGATTTTATAACCAATATTTTTCAAAACTAGTAAAGTACCACCACATCCTAGTGTTTCGTCATCCGGATGAGGTGTAATCACTACAGCTGTCTTATTCATTATAAATAGTCACCTACTCTTAAATCTATTCCATCAGATTCTAATATTTTTATTAAACCGTCTCCTGTCTTAACAGTAAAAGATTTGTCGCTATAAACACTTATTACCTTTCCAGGTTCTATATTTTCATATTCACTGTTACTAATTCCAACTATTTCAGTAGACCAAACTTTATAATCACACCCATTTAACTCAAAATGTGCACCAACATAAGGTTTTGATAATCCCCTAACTAGATTGTATATACCCATGGATGTCATTCTAAAATCTATTTTCCCATCGCTTTTACCTCTTTTTCTCCATACATTACCCTCGTTAGGGTTCTGTTTAATAAATGTAATTGAACCTTCAGAAAAAGCTTTAGTAATCTGAATTACTTGCTCTTTAGCTACTTGCATAACCTTATTATACAAAGAATTTGCATCATCTTTTATGTCTATAGGTACTTCAATTTGAGACACCAAATCTCCATTATCTGCTTTTTCATCAATCATAAAAAAAGTTGATGCTGTAGTTTTAACCCCTAGAACCAGCGCCCATATCAAAGGATGTCTTCCCTTATTGTAAGGAAGTTTTGCTGGATGAAATCCTACAGTACCTAATTTTGGAATATTAATAATTTCTTCGCTCAGTAAATATGACCATCCAAAACAATAAATAATATCAGGGGCTTTATTCTTAATAAATTCAAAGGTATCATTATCTCTAGAAGTTTCAGAATACACGTACTCGATATTATTTGAGGCACAGATTGATGCCAAGTCGCAAAAATCCGAGTTAAACTTGCTTTCTTTCTTTGTTATAACTCCGCATATTTCAACTTCATGATTGATTAATTCATTCAATAAGATATATGAACTTTCTACGCTTCCTATAAATAATACCTTCATTTACATTCCTCCGTTTAATTCAAATCATAAAACCTTTTCTTAATATCAATTTTATTATTAAGCAAAAAGTCTTCGATTATTGAAACGATATTGCAAGTAGTGTTATCATTCTCGTATGGGTTTTTAACAAGCTGAATACTTGCCCTAACTTCAGTATCATTACCTTTATCTATTGCATCCGAAATAGAATTAAAATCAGGTGCACAATTTATGATGCTATCAGCCTGAATCCTACCTTTTTGACGATCGCCAATGTTTATCGTTGGTACTTTAAAGCTAGGAACCTCAATTATTCCACTTGATGAATTTCCTATAACCATTTGACAATACCTAATTGCCGTTAAATACCTTTTTAATCCTAGAGATGTTACAGCAACACAGTTTTCCCTATCTTTAACATATTCATCAATCATAGAATTTATTATACGTCCATCTACATCAGAATTTCCTTTTGTAAATATGAAATTCATTTCATCATGCTTTGCAATTGCTTTTAATAGTTCAGATATCTGATGTTCAGAACTTTGATGTTCAAGTGTTACAGGGTGAAATGTAACAACCGCATAAAGCTTATCTAAAGATAGATTAATTGAATTTGATAACTCCTGCTTACTAATATATTCATTTCTCTTAATATTTTCTATTCCAATAGCTCCAACATTAAAAACTCTTGATGGATTTTCACCTAACTGAATCACTCGTTTTCTATACTCTTCAGTACTTGTAAAATGCAAGTAACTCATTTTGCTAATTGAATGTCTTATTGATTCATCAATTAATCCTTCAGTAGCTTCACCACCATATAAATGTGCAATAGGAATTCTTTGATTCATAGCTACTGTTGTAACTGCAAGAGTTTCATATCTATCCCCAAGAACAACCAATAAGTCTGGCATTGACTCACTAAAGTAATCTGCAAACCCAATCATTGCTAATCCCATTGATTTAGATATAGCTGAAGGTGTATCTGCACTTACCAAAATTTCAATTTTCTTATCTATCTCTATGCCGTCATTAATAATTTCTTCATAGGTTAAGCCAAACTCAGGTGAAAGGTGTGCTCCAGTAACAACAACTCTTAAATCTATGTCTTTTCTGTTGACAAAACTTTCAATAACCGGTTTTAACAAACCATATTCTGCTCTAGTTGCAGTTAGTATACATATCTTCTTCATAATTCCACCATCTCATCTTCATCAAAATCTTTTACTGCTTTTGTTCCAATTACTTCGTACCACCTCATAGGACTTATACCACTTCCAGGCCTTTTGACAGTCAAATTATCTTCAGTAAGTAATTCCCCTTTTTTTATTCTGCATTTTGCAACTATGCTTTTACGTACAATTTCCATATTTTTTTTCTCAGAATCGGCTGGTTGCTTTATGCCATTGCCTAAAGCCAATTCAATATTTCTTATTCCGTCGATCATAGCCTTTAGCTCACTAGGCTCTAAACTAGCTTTATGATCAGGACCTTTCATGTTTCTATCTAATGTGAAATGTTTTTCTATAACGTTTGCACCCAAAGCTACAGCGGCAATAGGAATCTCTATTCCTTTAGTATGATCAGAATAACCGACATTTACTTCAAAAGCATCTTTTATTGTGCCCATTGATCTTAAGTTCACATCAATAAACGGTGTTGGATACTCTGTTGTACAATGTAGAACTGTCAATGCTCCTGATCCACTCTCTTGCAATACTTTTATTGCTCTTTTAATGTCTTCCATAGTACTCATTCCAGTAGAAAGTATCACAGGTTTATTAAGCTTAGCAATTTTAACTAAATAGGGTAGGTTTGTAATCTCTCCTGAAGGAATTTTCCATGTACGCATACCTAGACTATCTAGAAAATCAATACTTTCAAAATCAAAAGCTGTGGACATAAATTCAATCTCATTATCAATACAGTATTGATTTAGCTCTTTAAATTCATCAAATGATAATTCGAGTTTCTTAAGCATATCAAGTTGAGATTCTTCAGGCTCAGTCTTCAGTTTTTGATATTCAGCTTTTAAAGCATTTTTTGATACTACATTTTTAGAAACAAAAGTCTGAAACTTTACGCAATCTGATCCTGCATCTTTTGCTGCATCGACTAATTTTTTTGCCAATTTCAAACTTCCATTATGATTTACTCCAGCTTCGGCAATTATGTATACACTCATATTTTTTTGACCTCCCTGCATGGATTTCCATAAGCCATCATATAATTGTCAATATTTTTTAAAACTACACTCCCCATTCCAATAATAGAATGTGTTCCTATGTGAATTCCCTGCTTTACTGTGGAGTTTAATCCAACGTGGGAATTTTCTCCAACAAATACTTCGCCTCCCAGAACAACTCCAGGTGCAATATGTGAAAAAATACCAATCTGGCAGTCGTGCTCAACAATAGCTCCTGAATTGATAATTGCACCCTTTTTGATTAAAGCTCCTGTATTTATCACTGTTTGCTTACCAATAAAAACTCCTTGCTCAATTACTGTATGCACACTTACTTTTGCTGACTTATCAATAATTATAGGAATATCGTAGCCAATTTCACAAAGTAGATTGTAAAGTTTAATACGAAGAATTGGATCTCCTATACTTCCAACCGTTACAAATGCATACCTAAAACCAGCTCTATATAAATTAGTTAAATCATCATCACATCCAACTACAGGAACACCCATAACTGACTTACCAACATTTTCAATCTTATCAACAACCCCGATTTCTGAGTATTCCTTTAATTCAAGAAGGCTATCTAATACTGATTTACAATGTCCTCCTCCACCAATCAAAAGTATTTTTTTACTCATTTTCTAACCTTCTTCTCATCTCTTCCATTTCATCAAGTTGTCCCATGTCCATCCAACTATTTTCGCTTATTGGATAAATACCGATTTTCTCACCTTTAGCTTTATATTGTTCAATGATATCCGGAAACCCAATAGCCGTATCTTCCTCAAGTTCTTCAATAATTTTAGGCTCCACAATGTACATCCCTGTATTTGTAAAAAAAGACATTTCTGGTTTTTCCTTCATGCTTTCTATTTCGCCTGTTTCACTGATTTCAATGACACCATATGGTATTTTTATGTTCTTTAGTGAACAAACCATAGTGATTAAATTCTTTTCCTTCTTATGGTAATTATATATTTTTTCATAATCTTCTTCAATTAAAATATCACAATTAGATAAAATAAATGTTGAGTTGATCTTTCCCTTAAGAAGGCTAAGACCTCCACCTGTACCTAATGGCTTATCTTCATCTATATAGTCAACCTTGTATGCTTTTTCAATTTCATTGAAATAAGCTTTAATCATATTCTTCTTGTGATTAACAACAAGATAAAACTGATCGCCTCCATATCGATTAAAACGGTTCATGATATGCTCAACAATTGGTATTTCTCCAATAGGAATGAGTGGTTTGGGAAGTATTTTGGTGTATGGATACAATCTTTTACCAAGTCCACCTGCCATAATAATAACTGGAACTTCCAAAATTCTCTGTGGTTCAACTTCTTCATCATTCCATAATACTACAGAAAGGATATTATTATTTTTGTCAAGTATCGGAAGTGCTTCAATGGAATGTTTTTTCATAAATTCTTTTGCTTTGATTTTGTCTTCCTCTAACAGATATTTAGGATTGTAGTTTGCAATCTTTCTGACTTTAGTATCTAAGTTTCCTTTCTTTAGTATCCATCTTCTGATGTCACCATCTGTAATAGATGCAACAAAACAACCATTCCTAGTAATAAAAAGTACTTTCTTGGCAACTGAATCCAATTGCTGCATCGCTTCAAGCATTGTTGCTTCTTCATCTATTAAAAATTCTATAACTTCCATTTTCACACCTCTTTTTAAAGGCAATTTACACCACCTCTGGTTGTTTTAAGCATTCAATAACGTAGCTAGCATCTTCTCTAGAAAGACTAGAACTGCATGGGATATTTACTACCTTTTTCAAATATTTTTTTGCTTCATCAATCTTATAAGTTTGACTTCCCTCGTATGGATTTTGGTCACTAATTAATTCCCATATTGGTCTTGCTTGAATATTTTTAGAAGCTAGATATTCGATGATTTGATTTCTATTTAATGCATATTCTTGTTCTACGTATAGCGCATAAAACCAATAATTAGGACGAATTTTACCATTAAAATTTAAAATTCTAAGGCCAGGTATCTCTTGAACTTCATTCTTATAGAAATCATAATTATCTTTCTTCACCTTAATAAAATCTTCAAGTTGTTCCAGCTGTGCAAGTCCTAAGGCTGCTTGAAGATTTGTCATGCGGTAATTATAACCAATTTCATCGTGGGTATAGTAAAGCTCATCACTTTTGGCTTGGGTAGTAAGATGCTTTGCTTTTCTTAGTAACTCCACATTATCTGAAACAATCATGCCACCACCTCCGGTAGTCATGATTTTATTACCATTAAAAGAGTACACACCAATATTTCCAATAGTTCCAGCGTGTTTGCCTTTATATTTACCTTCGATGTAATAAGTACCAATCGCTTCTGTTGCATCTTCAATTACTTTCAAGTTGTACTTATTAGCTAGTTTAATGATACCCTCCATGTTAGCCATGTTTCCAAAAATATGAACGACAATCAAGGCTTTGATGTGCTTTTTAGTTAAATTATTGATGAGTTTACCATCCAAAAAACTACATTCTGTTTCGCAGAAGTCTTTTAACTTGTCAACATCCATAGTAAGTGAGTCATCGCAGTCCATAAAAATAGGTTCTGCGCCGATATACTTTACTGGATTTACTGCTGCGATAAATGTTAGTGTTGGAACAATGACCTCGTCTTCTTTTGTAACACCACAGACTTTAAGTGCAATATGAAGTCCTGACGTACCATTTTGACAAGAAACTGCGCCTTTGCACTTTGCATATTCTGCTACTCTTAATTCAAAATCATTTACATATGGACCACCTGTTGATACCCATTCTGTCTGAACTGCATGTGTTACATATTCAAGCTCATTTCCCTTTAAATTAGGAACGGATAAGGGTATGAATTTTTGACTCATTTTAACACCTCCAAATTAAATATTATAGATATCTGTTTTATATCGCTCTAAATTATGCTTAAAGAATTCGATGGTTTCTGCCAAACCTTGCTCAAACGTATAATTAGGCTTCCAATTAGTCAGTCTCAAGATTTTCTCATTAGAGCCTAAAAGTCTATTTACTTCACTCTTCTCAGGTCTTAATCTCTGATCATCACAAACAATCTTCGCATTTGGATTAATCTGTCTAATCAATTCTTCAGCTAATTGGCCAATAGAAATTTCTTGTTGCGTCGCAATATTGATTTCTTCTCCGATTGTATCACTAGATTTTGAAATTTCAATAAATCCTCTCGCAGTGTCTTTAACATAGTTAAAATCTCTAGTAGGAGTTAAACTACCCAATTTTATTTCTTCTTTCCCAGCAAGTAATTGGGTAATAATTGTAGGTATTACTGCCCTAGCAGATTGCCTTGGACCATATGTATTAAAAGGTCTTACAATCGAAATAGGCATATCAAAACTTCTATAAAAGGACTCCGCTAATCTATCTGCTCCTATTTTTGTTGCAGAATATGGTGATTGACCTTGATAAGCATGATTTTCATCAATAGGAACATATTTTGCAGTGCCATATACTTCTGATGTTGAAGTAACAAGAATTCTTTTAGTTTCTAAATCCCTTGCTGATTGTAATACATTCAATGTTCCTTTAATATTTGTATCAACATATGAATCAGGCGAGTGGTAACTAAAAGGTATTGCAATTAGTGCTGCAAGATGATAAACTTCATCAATTCCTTTCATTGCTTCTCTAACACCATTTGGATCTCGTATGTCTCCTGAAAAAATCTCTAGTTCCCTTACTATTTCTTTTGGTAAAGTATCTAGCCACCCCCAAGAATTAAATGAATTATAGTAAGTAAAAGCTTTTACTTTTTTCCCGTTTTTAACTAACTCTTCAACTAGATGACTTCCAATAAAACCATCCGCACCTGTAACCAAAATATTTTTCATATTTTTCTCCTTCAAAAGTTTTTATTAAATTAATAAACATATCATTATATTATTTAATTTCAATTTCTCCTTGAAATTTTAAATCAATTCTTTTTTAATTGTTACTTCTTTGTTAACTTTTAATTTTTGATTTTGATAATTTATTTATCAATTTATATTTGATATCAATTTAATTTTAGTACTTTTTATAAATAATACTATTAATACCATATATGCATAACCAGTAATTATGTTGTAACTAGTGTAAAATAACGCCACTCCTTCAAACAATGCATAAAATACACATAACAAAAAATAAAATCTATTTTTAGATTTTATAAATGTAATACTTAACATAATAAAAAAAATAAATAACGAAAAAATTCCTGTATCGACTAATATATCCATAAATAAATTGTGTGTATTTGAATACCCCCATGGGTTTATATTTCTAAAAACAATAGGACCTATACCAAAAAACATAATATGTGAATTATTTACTATATAATTTACAGAAAATTCAAAAATTTTTCCTCTAGTAGAAAAAATTGATCCTCCAGCTTGAACGTAATCAAAAAGTTGTTGAAATCTCAGAAAAAAATAATCACTAAATTTTCTATTAATTATTTTTGTTAAAACTAAGGGCATAAAAAATAAAGCTAAATAATATTTTATCTGGGCTTTATTAAGTTTCCTTAAATTAATAATGTCTAAAAATATCCATATCAATGAAATTAATATGGCGCCCTTACTCACAAACATAATTGAATGGATACAGGAATAAATTAAAAAAAATATATAATCTCTGCTTTTTTCTTGCTTTAATAATAACAATAAAGCAAATAATATAAATTGTGCACTATTTCCCCCATAAATACTCATATTACCTCGTACTCTAGAAAAATCAAAAGAATACATAAACATTCTTGATATATAAATTAATGTATTTAAAAAGGCATAAAAATAAACCATTTTTTTAAAAATATCAAAAAATGAATCTATATCTTGTCCTACAGCTATTCCAACTGCTGAAAAAGTAAGTATCATTAACAAATAATACAATAGTTTTAAATCTAAATTTCCACTTAATATTGAAATAGCAGATGATAAAAATACAACAAATATAAATGAGAATACCAAAATAACATTATTGTAAATTTTAATTTTCTTTCCATACATAATTAACAACACAATATAAACACAAATTGTAAGCAACGGTGAATCTTTAAATATAAACATATCTAAAAGCGGAAACAGTGGAATAAATATCAATAAATTTTCAGCAAAATTTTTTTTTATAGTAATCATTTATTTCTCCTAATAAAAAAGTATCTTAATTAAAAAAATAATATAAGTTAATAGCATCTAACTTAGCAAATTTAATGTCCACTATAATTATTCCCTTTATACGAAATTTAATTAGAAACAATGAGAAAAATCATAATAGCATTATTTAATTTTATAAACAAAGTATATCTTGAGCTATTTAGCACTAAGTTTTACATTAAATTTCAAAAATAAATCTTATAAGTGAATTTTAAAATACACACACTTATTTATTGCCTTAAAGATAATTCAAATTTAAAATTATCTTATATTTCTTTTACAAAATTATCAGTCTTTTTAATTTTATCAATTACAAAATTAAAATTCCAATCATACTCAACAAACGTATCTTTAGATATATTTTTTATATATGTAGGATGATCCATAATAAAATCAGATTTCCTAGCATTTCGTGTATCAATTAACAATACTTTTTTACCAATATAATCAGCTTCTAATAAAGTTGTACTATATTCCCCAATAAAGTAATTATAACATATAATTGATTCCCTCCAAGGACTAATATCTAACTTAACTTTATTTTTGAATTGCTCGTTTATGTGTTTTATTAAGCGCTCACTAATCACATTAGGGTGGAATCTTATTGCAATTTCGATATGTTTATGTTTATCCATCAATTCAATTAAATTTATAATTAAATTTATAAAATTTTGATCTAAATTCATTGTTGGAATAACTAATACCTTAATCTTTGTTCGTTTTACATCTTGTATTCTCCTAAGCATATGAACTATAGGAAAACCTATTTCAACAATTTTTTCGTTATGAAAATAAGAATTCTTTTCTCTTAGGGAATCTCTAAATCCCTTATTAAAACATAAAAATGTATCACAAAAATACGCTTGAAATTCTTTAAAATATTCATGGTGAAAATGATAGTTGTTGTCATAATCGGTAAAATTACCATGCTGAATTTCATAAGTTTTAATACCTTTTTTATTTGCGCATTTCACTAATGCTAAATTAGTAATATTATAACCAGCATATAATATAAGTTTATTTGTTTTGATTTTTTTCAACACACTGTCGTAATATTTATAAAAAGTAAAAAATTTCAGTATATCTAAATAAATAAACTCATTACTAATATTATATTCTTCACATAATTCTTCAATAAACGTATTGGTTTTGTACAAATTGAATGTTTTTACTACTAAAGATTTTATCAAAAATATTACATATCCAAAAGAAATACTATAAACATTATTCTCAATTACTCTTTTAGATCCATTATTTTTTAAAGCGGGCCTTAAAATAGTATTATAATTCTTTAAATTTTTTCTAATACTATAAGTATATACATCTCCAAATTCTTGATCATTTCGATCTTGGCATTCTAGTAAAGTATATTTATAATTTATTCTTTTGTATTTAACATTACGAAATATATTAAAAACCATATTTAACATAATTTCAAATTTTTCCTTCTTTGAAGATAATCTTACTTCGTAATCAATTCTATTTTTAGAAAACAAATAATTCCTTATTGAATACCTGACAACTGGCCAAACATATTGACCATTTATTTTTAGTAATTTTATTTCATTGCTGTACTTTTTTTCAATATCCTTTAAAATATTACTCACATTTATTTTTGTATCGTCATTCAATAACATTTACAATATAACGATAGCTCCTCCTTTAAAAATAATTTTTTCTTTTAAAATCAACAATAAAACATAATAAAAAAATACTATTTAATAAAATTGTTAACATACCGCTAAAAAAACTATTAATCAAACTAACAATAAGTGAAAATAGAATAAAATATAGTAATGATACAATGTATATTTTTATAGATACAACATTATTTTCAACAAGTTGTTTGGCAGCATACCAATTTAATATAAATAATATTGTATACGAAATTAATGTCGTAACTGCAGCCACTCTGTAATCAAAAACTCGCAATAAATAATAATTTAAAATAATATTAATAATACTAGCTATAATAGAATTTCTTGCAATTAATATGGTTTTTTTATAAAAATATGAATAATTTGAATATATTATATACCCAAATACAACAGTGTAGCTAATAACAATTATAGGAAATATAGTTATCGCGTCTAAGTATCTATAATCTATAACATAATTCAATAAATAACTCCCATATGTTATTAAAATAGCAGCACTAATAAAAATAAATCCAATAATTCGTTTAAGCTTATTTTCTAAATACTCTTTATTCTCAACGTGTTTGTAAAATATAGGTAGCCACGCTTTGTTTACAGCTATTATTATTACGTTCATAATCATACCTAAATTATAGGCTAATGAATATACACCAGTTTCAGATGTTCCAACAATCGAATTAATCATAAATCTATCTATTTGGCCAAGCACAACATTTGATATTGTATGCAAAATTAAAGGTGCTCCAAATAAAATAGCATACTTCAAGTGTTCAATTTGAGGTCTCCATTTAGTAACTTTAATTAGTCTGTAAATTATATATATGAAAAATATACTACTAGTAAACAAATCTGAATACGATTTACTCATATATCTATAATTATCAATATTAAACAATATAATAATAATACTCACATTTAACATTACATTGTAAATAACAGTAAACTTTGCGTAAATTTTACCGTTTTGATTTGCTTGAAGAAATGCCCTATAGAATTCGTAAAAGACTTTAAAAAAAGCCACTACTGCAGTAATTCGAAGTAAATCCTGTGGAATATTTAATATATTACATATACTATCTGAAAACAAAAAAATTATTACTGTTAAAAAAAAACTATTAAGCGTAATGAATAAAGTGTTTGTTAGTAAAAATTCTAGATAATCATTTTGATTTTCATAAAATCTTCTTATTATAGAACTTGGAATATTAAGACTATAAAGTACTAACAAAATAGGGATAACCGAATATGCTATTGATATATATCCATAATCACTAGGCGAAATGATTCTTGAAATCAATATAATCACCAAAAAATTAACAGTTTTAGAGATAATTTCGCCACCGATATAATAAAAGTATTGACTTGTTAATAGTTTATGAAAATAATTAATGACATCAGGAGTTTTTTTAAATTGATTTCGTAAGTTTATCAATAGCCACTTTAGCATCATCAACGTCATTCTCCCACCATTTTGAGTTTTCTATCTTTTGTATTACATCATCACTAAATCTCATTCGTAATATTCTTCCTGGCACCCCAACTACAATTGCAAATGGTGGTACGTCTTTTGTAACAACTGCACCAGCTCCAATCACTGCTCCTCTTCCGATTGTAACTCCTCTTAATATAACTACGTTTACGCCAATCCATACATCATCACTTATAATTATTGGTTCTTTTACTAAAGATGCATTTTCATAAAATAAAGTATTGGTAGAGATATTAACTAAACTATGTTCTCCCATACCAATAAAAACGTTATTCGCAATTGAAACATAACGACCTATTTGAGCTTGCGTAATCATGCATCTATATCCTATATATGTGTATTTCCCAATAGTTGTATTTTTATCAACATAACTATTAAATTTTATATTTATTTGTTCTTTTCTATACAAATAATACCTAACTAACATTTTAATTATTTTCAATAACATATTACTACTCTCCTAATTTATACAGAGTACAACTAATAAAATAATTTAAAGTTTTACATATAAAAATAAATATTTTTATTGTAATTTATATGAATATCCTAACTTTACTTTCTACCATAATCATCACTAATTCTTATAATATCATCTTCTTCCAAATAATCTCCCATCTGAACTTCAATTATTTCTAAAGTCAATCTTCCAGGATTCTCAAGTCGATGTTTTTGTCCAGGTTTAATAAAGACACTTTCACCAGGAGATAATAATTTTACCACATCTTCAATTGTAATTTTTGCCATTCCATTAACAACAATCCAATGCTCGCTTCTATGATTGTGCATCTGGTAGCTTAACTTCTTACCTTGATTTACCTTAATTCTCTTAATCTTAAATGAATTTTTTTCTTCCTCAAGGATTTTGTAATTACCCCAAGGCCTATAATCTTGCACATGATATTCAATCCTATTATCATTTCTTAATTTAAGTTTATTAACAACTTCTTTAACTTTCTGCGATTGGTCTTTTTTACAAACAAGCAATGCATCTCTATTATCTACTATAATTAAGTCACTAACTCCAACCATTGATACAAGTTTTCCTTTTTCTGAATATATGTAATTATTTTTAGAATCAATTACAATATTATCGCTAGTAACAATATTATAATCTTCGTCTTTACTAAACGCATCAAATATTGCATCAAAACTTCCCAAATCATTCCACCCTATATCAACAGGAACTACAACAATTTTGTTGCTTTTTTCCATAATTCCATAATCAATTGAAATATTCTTTTTTATTCTACTAAAAGATTCTTTAATATTTTTACTATTCATGAATGCATTATG
The DNA here is from genome assembly GCF_033097505.1 of Helicovermis profundi. Lineage (NCBI taxonomy): Bacteria > Bacillati > Bacillota > Clostridia > Peptostreptococcales > Caminicellaceae > Helicovermis > Helicovermis profundi. The sequence goes on from NZ_AP028654.1 coordinate 3,005,885, forward strand.
TATTTCTGGAGAATATGTTTTAACTTCACTTAGAAATAACTCCGTATTAAACATAAATATTCCAGCATTCCAAAAATAGCCTTTTGCTACATATGAATTCGCTATTTCATAATTTGGTTTTTCTTTAAATTCCTTAACTTGATAACCATTTAACTTTTCAATACCTGGTGCAATATATCCATATCCCGTATTTGGTCCATCTGGTTTAATACCAAAAGTTATAATCGATTCCTTCGTTAATTCTTTTGAATGCTTAATAATTTCAACAAATTCTTTTTCTTTTTGAATCAAATGATCCGAAGGAAAAACTACAACATTAACATTTCCTCTTTTTGTTATTTCATGTACACCCGCATAAATTGCAGGTAAAGTATTCTTTGATTCAGGTTCTATAATAATATTAGATTCATTATATTCATAACCAAGTTCTTCGATTGCTCCCATAACCAAAAATTTATATTTCTCATTTGTTACAACATAAATATCATCTAATATAGATAATAATAAACTCCTATTAAACGTCTCTTGAAATAAAGAAAGTTTACCTTCTTGTAGCTTTATAAATTGTTTTGGATATCTTTCTCTGCTTAATGGCCAAAGTCTTGTTCCACTTCCACCTGCTAGTATAATTATTTTCATTAAAATCCCTCCAATTAATCAAAATCATTTTTTAATTAAATTTTATGCTCAAGAAACCACTCATATGTTTTTTTTATTCCATCTTTTAATTCTGTTTTGTAAACCCATCCAGCTTCTTTAAGCTTTGAAACATCCATTAATTTTTGAGGCATACCATCAGGTTTTGTAATATCAAATTTCACGTTACCTTTAAATCCAACTATTTCTTTAATTATTCCTGCTAACTCTTTTATACTAACATCCTTGCCTGTTCCAACATTAAAAAAAGCGTTGCCAGAATATGATTCAAATAAATATACACAAGCAGCTGCTAAATCTTCGTTAAACATCAATTCTCTTCTTGCATTTCCCGATCCCCATACTTCTACAAATTTTAAATTTTCTAATTTAGCCACATGAAATTTTCTGATTAATCCCGCAACCACATGTGATTTTTCAGGATCAAAATTATCTCCGATACCATAAACATTACACGGCATTACACTTATAAAATTTGTTCCATATTGCTTATTGTACATTTCACACATTTTTAATCCCGCTATTTTAGCAATTGCATAACCTTCATTAGTAGGCTCCACCTTTCCATCCATAAGATATTCTTCTTTCATCGGCTGAGGTGATAATCTTGGATAAATACAAGAGGAAGCTAAAAACAATAATTTCTTAACCTTATATTTATATGAACTATTTATCACATTACTTTGAATTACTATGTTATCATACAAAAATTCAGCTGGTGCTTTTATATTTGCCATAATACCACCTACTTTTGCTGCTGCTAAAACAACATAATCAGGACGTTCCAACTCAAAATACTTCTCTACATCTAATTGATTTTTTAAATCAAGTTCTTTTGATCCTAATCCTACAATATTAGTATAACCACATTTTTTGAATTCTCTCTCTATTGAAGAGCCAACAAGACCATTACGTCCAGCTATAAATATTTTTGAATTCTTATCCATTAGTTTAACACCTTCATTAATATTTCTATAAGCAAGTTCACTTGCTTTCTATTTTCTTTACTATGGTTTCCAACAAAAAAACCATTTTCATGTATTTTATCTGCATTTTTTAAATCGTTTGAAATCGAATATTCCATATATTTAATCGCACTACTTTTTGTAAAATTTCCTGCTACAATAGGTCTAACTTCAATATTATTTTTCTTTAATTCTGTTACAATTTTATTACGTTTTCCTACGTTATTATCACAAAGAACCATTGCAAAACCAAACCAGGAAGACTGACCCACTTCCTCTTGAAATTTAATACCTTTTATTTTTTTTATACACTTTAAAAAATATTCAGCATTCTTTCTTCGCTGTACAATAATCTCATCAAGCTTTTTCAGCTGTTCTTTACCAATTGCAGCTTCCATTTCAATTGGTCTAAGATTGTATCCAGGAACAATAAAATTAAAACTCTCATAAAAATCGTCTTCGTCTTTAGTATATATTTTACTATCTAAAGGCAAATTTCGTGTCCATCCATGCGCTCTAATAGCCAATAAATAATGATATAATTCCTCATCATCAGTTACAGTTACGCCACCTTCCATAGTACACAAATGATGCGAATAGAAAGTTGAATACGTTCCCAAAAGGCCAAATGTACCTAAGTGTTTATTTTTATATCGGCCACCTAACGCTTCGCAATTGTCCTCTATAAGAATCAAATTATGTCTCTTACAAATTTCTAATATTCTTTCATAATTATTTGGATTTCCTAATAAATTTACAGAAAAAATAGCTTTCGTTTTATCAGTTATTGCATTTTCTAAGTTTGATATATCAATATTCAATGTATTTATATCAATATCCACAAATCTTATTTTAAAATTATATTGTCCAAGTGGAAAGTATGTTGTACTCCATGAAACAGCTGGAACAATCACTTCATCTCCTGCTGATAATCTTTTTGAATATACCAACGCTGCTATAGCTAATAAATTTGCTGAAGAACCCGAATTTGACATTACAGCGTACCTACTTCCAACCTTTTCTGCAAATTTTTCTTCATATTCTTTTACTTCTTTTCCCATTGTAAATCTATTTGACTTAACTACTCTATTTATTGCTTCGATTTCCTTATTTGACCATGTATCATCTGATAATCTATATTCTAACATTTTAAACCTCCTCGATTAAATTATTTTAAAGCGTTGCTTAATCAAAATCTCTTCTAATTTTAGTTTCACGCTCAACAAATTTCATATCACTTTCAACCATTAATTTGACCAATTGTTCGAAATTTGTTTGGGTTGGATTCCATCCAAGTTTATTTTTAGCTTTTTCAGGATTACCTAACAACTGTTCTACTTCGGTTGGTCTAAAATATTTTGGATCAACTTCAACTAAAACCTTTTTAGTTGAAATATTTATGCCTTTTTCATTAACTCCTATTCCCTTCCATTCTAGTTCAATTCCAGCTTTTCTAAAGGCAAGCGTAGTAAATTCTCTAACTGTATGCATTTCACCAGTTGCTATTACAAAATCTTCTGGTTTGTCAGCTTGAAGCATTAACCACATGCATTCTACATAATCTTTTGCATATCCCCAATCCCTTTTTGAATCCATATTTCCAAGATATAATTTTTCTTGAGTTCCTTTTTTAATACGCGCTACGGCCAAAGTTATTTTTCTGGTAACGAAAGTTTCACCACGTCTTTCCGATTCATGATTAAATAAAATGCCATTTACAGCAAACATATTATATGCTTCTCTATAATTTTTAGTAATCCAAAATCCATATAATTTAGCCACTCCATAAGGACTTCTTGGATAAAAAGGTGTTGTTTCGCTTTGTGGCACTTCTTGTACTTTTCCATAAAGTTCGGAAGTAGACGCTTGATAAATACGAGTTTTTTCTTCATAACCTAAAAATCTTACTGCCTCTAATAATCTTAAAGTTCCAATTCCATCAGTATCAGCCGTATACTCAGGTACTTCAAATGAGACTTTAACATGTGACATTGCTGCCAAATTGTAAATCTCATCCGGTTTTATTTCCCTTATCAATCTAATCAAATTTGTTGAATCTGTCATATCCCCATAATGCAATTGGACTTTTCTATTAATATGCATATCTTTCAATAATTCATCTATATATAAATGTTCTATTCTTCCTGTGTTAAAAGATGAACTTCTTCGAATAATACCATGTACTTCATATTCTTTTTTCAATAAAAATTCTGCTAAAAACGACCCATCTTGACCTGTTATTCCTGTTATTAATGCTATTTTCATTATAAAAGCTCCTTTTTCAATCAAATCTTATTTAACAACATTTTTGTTTATTTCATTAAGTAAAATTACACATTTCAATATTCCGTAATATTGTCACACTAACTAAGCCGATTTATTCATTTTATTATAATTCATTTAGAACATCATTTTTAATATTATTATATATATACTTCACATTTTAATCCATGAATCTGGTATAATGTCTATTGGTTTTTCATCCGCAAACCATTTTTTTGGTGCAATTACAATTTTATCAACATTATTTATTAACCAAGCACCCCACCAATAGAAAGTACTATTTACTATAATTGCATGCTTACAAGCCTGCATTATAAACAATTCTTCAACGTCACTTGTTTGATATTCATCATCACGAAAAATAACATTACAATCAAATTTCATATTTTGCTTTACCCAGTCTATATCATTAGAAAATATATAAAAAATAGGGTTCTCTACATGCTTCTTCATAAATTCAATAGATTTATAATAATAATCAATATTCAAATTTCCAAAATGTTTCCTATTTCTTGAAGTTGATAAATAATCACCTCTTCTTATACCTATAAAAACCGCATTTTGGTTTTTTATTCCATCTATTATTACTTCAGTTCTCTCACTAAAATCTTTTTTTAATGTAAGTTCTTTTCTAATTATATGCTCGATTCCATTCATGTATCTCCAAGACTGCCAGTATCCATCTAAATAATCATATTTAAACATTTTTTTAACATTTCTGTATTCTCTATTCATTTCAAAATAATACTTTCTATTTAACATTTTTTCAAAGATTATGCGACTTTTATACACTAAACTCATTGGGTTACCAGTATGCTTAATGAAAAAAAAATTTGACAATTCATGTTCAGTAACAAGATTAAATTTAACATTCAATTTCAGTATCCTTGGGATACGTACACTATCATTCTTCACATTTGTATAATAGGAAAAATCCGCTTTTACATTATCACATTTATATTTTAATTGTAGCGCTCTTAAAAAAGAATACTGAAATAATTGATTTCCTAATCCACCTTTAAATTTTACAATCTTCACGACATACTTCCTCACTTTTTATTATGTAACACAACATTTGTTGTTATACATATTTATTTTGAAATATAAATATATTAATCTCTACTAAACAAGTCCCTAGTATATACCTTATTTTCTACGTCTTTTATTTCATCAACTATTCTATTTGCAACAATAATGTCACTAATTTTTTTAAAATTTTCTAAGTTTCTAACTACTTTAGAATGATAAAATTCATCCGTCTTAAGCGCAGGTTCATACACAACAACCTCAATTCCTCTAGCTTTTATTCTTTTCATAACACCTTGAACTGCAGATTGTCTAAAATTATCTGAATTCATTTTCATTGTCAACCTGTATATCCCAACAATACTAGGATTTCTCTTTATAACCATTTCGGCAATATGGTCTTTTCTCGTTCTATTTGCATCTACTATTGCAGACATTATATTTTGAGGTACATCTGAATAGTTAGCCAATAATTGCTTAGTATCCTTTGGCAAACAATAACCACCATATCCAAAAGATGGATTATTATAATTACTTCCTATTCTAGGATCTAAACTTACTCCATTTATTATTTGCCTAGTATCTAATCCTCTCAATTCAGCATAAGAATCCAACTCATTAAAAAATGCTACTCTCATTGCAAGATATGTATTTGAAAACAATTTAACAGCTTCAGCTTCAGTTGAATTTGTAAACAATACGTCAATATTTTCTTTAATTGCACCTTCAACTAGTAAATCTGCAAACTTCTTAGCTCTTTCAGACTTCTCTCCTATAAGAATTCTTGAAGGATATAAATTATCATATAGTGCTTTCCCTTCTCTTAAGAACTCAGGTGAAAAAATAATATTATCTGTTTCAAACATTGCTTTAATTTTTTCTACGTACCCAACTGGTACAGTTGATTTAATAATCATTACTGCATCCGGATTAATAGATAATACGTTAGCAATAACAGCTTCAACTGTTCTTGTATTAAAATAATTTTTCTCTGCATCATAATTTGTTGGTGTAGATATAATAACATATTCAGCATCTTTAAATCCCAAATAGTTATCTGTGGTTGCTCTTAAGTTTAATTCTTTAGTTGCTAGGTATTCTTCTATCTCTTTATCAACGATAGGCGATTTTCTATCATTTATCATATCTACCTTTTCTTGGATAATGTCAAGAGCTATAACTTCATTATGTTGTGCTAATAATACAGCATTTGATAATCCAACATAACCTGTTCCTGCTATTGTAATCTTCATCAATTAATGACCCCTTTTATAACTTCTCTATTTTTTCCCAATTACAATTCTATCAAAAAACTTTAATTTTTATCATGTACTATATTTACATATTTTATTTTCTTTAAAATGCCAAACAATAAATTTCTTATAGTAAATATTAGAGATTTAAATTTATTCATATTTTCATTTTTTCTGAATAGCAAATAATGATACTTTATCAAGTTGTAATAAGAATGATTTGATATCGACCCCTTTCGTTTACGATACTTCGCCAAATTTTCATCCAATAAATAACAATTTGATTTTTTAATAACCTTTAGCCAAATTGCATAATCATTATTTTTTTTTATATCATTAATCTGTATAATGCCAATTGTATCAGCATTATACATTACTGTTAAGCACCCTGGCCAACAATAATTATACATTCCAACTTTTGTTATTTTTTTAGGACCAGATACTAATTTTCCTAAAGATTTTGAATTCTCATCTATCTCAGAATAATTTGTATAAGAAAAATGATAGCCATTATTTTTCATAAAAGTAATTTGTTTTTCCAGTTTGTCTGATTTCCACAAATCATCACTATCAAGAAACGCTATCCATTTTCCCTTAGCAAGTGCTAGTGCCTTATTCCTCGAAACAGCCGCTCCACTATTCTTAGAATTTACAAACAATTTGATACGTTCATCATTAAAATTTCTAATTATATCTTTAATTACAGTAGCTGAATCATCTGTAGAGCAATCATCTATAACCAACATTTCCCAATTTGTGTAACTTTGAGAACGAACACTATCAATTGTACTTTTTATAAATTCAACTGTATTGTATGATGGTGTAATTATTGAAACTAATTCGCTCATTCTTTCACCTCTATCTCTAATTGATATACTATATTTTACAAACTAATCTGTTTGCTTTCTTCAATAGCACTCCAATACTCATCATCATTTATTTTCTTTTCTCTCAATAAATAATCACCAAAATCTTCTGATGTATCCATTCCTTCTGTTGATATATTCTCTTTCATAAAAACCTTAACCGCCGTCATAAATATAATCTTCCAATCTCTGATAAATGAAATATCATCAATATATTCTAAATCAAGCGAAAGTTTCTCTTCCCAAGTAACATTGTTTCTACCATTTACTTGAGCCCATCCTGTAAGTCCAGGGTAAACAAAATGCCTCTGTCTTTGTTCTTCTGACATAAAAACCATATCTTTTACTAACTGCGGCCTAGGACCTACTATACTCATATCTCCTTTAAGAATATTGAACAACTCAGGAAGTTCATCTAAAGAAGTAGATCTCAATATTTTCCCAAATTTTGTTAATCTAACACCGTCTGGTAATAACTTGCTATCCTCATCTTTCTCATCAGTCATTGTCCTAAACTTGTACATGGCAAATATCTTCTCATTAAGCCCAGGCCTTTTCTGCTTAAACAGTACCGGACTACCAAGCTTAACTCTTACTAATAAACAAACGATTATAAATACAGGACTTAAAGCAACAATTGCAATCAAAGACAAAATGAAGTCCATTGGTCTTTTCAGAAACCTTCTGTATATACAATTATTAGTTTTTACCTTACTCTCATTCATATCATCCACTCTATTTCCATAACGATTTTATAATTCCACAAATTCTTTCAAGATCCTCATCCGTCATCTTGGTATCAGATGGCAAGCACACACCATTTTTAAACAGTTTCTCACTCACATCTCCACCAACATAATCATACTCAGCAAAAAAAGGCTGCATATGCATTGGTTTCCAAACAGGTCTTGATTCAATATTTTCTTTCTCTAACGCTTCCATAAAATCTATTGGTTTAATATCACCACTTAAAGTAATGCAACTAAGCCAGTAATTAGGATTATCCCATTCATTTACAGGCATCATCACTAAACCTTCTAAATCGCCTAATTCTCTTTTATAATAATCATAAATATACTTCTTCTTCCCAACTCTCCTATCAAGAATTTTAAGCTGACCTCTACCAATACCAGCAACAATATTGCTCATTCTGTAATTGAATCCCAATTCGCTGTGTTGATAATGCCTAGCTTTATCTCTTGCTTGAGTCGACCAAAATCTTGCTTTAACAATTTTTTCTTTATTATTGCTTACAAGCATACCACCACCTGACGTGGTAATAATTTTATTACCGTTAAAACTAAATATACCATATTCACCAAAAGTTCCAGTATGTTTTCCCTTATAATATGTACCTAGAGATTCTGCAGCATCTTCAATAACCGGTACATTATATCTATTACAAATTTCCATAATTCTATCCATATCAGCTGATAAGCCATAAAGATGCACAACTAAAACTGCTTTTACCTCAGGATATTTGTTGAATGCTTTTTCTAATGCATCAGGATCCATATTCCATGTTTTATAATCACTATCTATGAAAACAGGCTTTGCATTTTGATAAATAATAGGATTAGCAGTAGCAGAAAAAGTTAGTGTTGGACAAAAAACAATATCACCTTCACCAACACCCGCTAACTTAAGTGCCAAATGAATAGCAGCACTTCCAGACACTAATGCTGCTGCATGATCTATACCAACTTTTTCAGCAAGTTCTTTTTCAAAACCATTAACATTAGGTCCAAGTGGTGCAATCCAATTTGTATCAAACGCTTCCTTTACATATTCAATTTCATAACCTTCATTACTCATATGAGGAGATGCTAACCAAATTTTATCCGCCATTTATATTACTTCCTTCCACTATTTAATATGTATATACTATAAGTACTACCAAACACCTTAATTTACCAATTTATTTGTTATGCTAAAGCATCATACCCAAATCAAAACTTTCTACACTCTCAAAAACATCACTACTACCTAATCCATCTTCACCTATATGCATAAAAATCACATTTTTAACGTTTTTATATTCACTAATTTTTAAAGCATCATTAACCACTTTAACTCTATCTTTAAAGTGATACTCTAAGACTGCTACTTCAATTATATCACCAATTTCATCATCTGTTTTTAATATAATTATATTTTCATATTTTTTATGAAGTTCACTCATAATATGTTTAATTTTCTCTTTTGTTTCATATATAACTCTATAATGACTTTTCAAATAAGAAACTGTTTTTTTTGTTTTTTCAGCCATACCCATTGGTGTTAACATATACATAACTTGATTTTGAGATACATGATTCATTTTTATCATGCCTTCTTTAACCATTTTATTAATTAATACATTAATAGTCCCTAGCGATAATCCTAACTTATGCGAAAGTTGACGTTGGCTTATTTTTTTATTATCTAAAATTTCTGTCAAAATAATAAGTTCATTATCAGAATATAAATTTTTTCTTAATGCCAAGTCTCTCACCTCATAATATTATATACGTTCATTAACCGAACACTAACATAATACCACTATTTGCAAGTTCTTGTCAAGAATTAAAATGGTTTCATTTAATGAAAACATACTTATGGACCAACAATTATTTAAAAATTGTTGGTCCATAAACTATTAATCATTATAAACTCTTTCTTAGTTTACATCCTATTTTTAAATTTATAAGAAATTACTCTTAAAAATGAAAAAATCATGATCATTATTAAAATTCCAAGCACACCTACCCTTAAAGTAGACACAGCCCTATTAATCCAAGCTTCTTCTACAAGTTCTATGGAGTTACTATACTTATCAGAAAAATACTCCAAAGAAACTTCATCTATTAAATCAGTCCAATTTAATATTTTTTGATTTAACTCTTTAACCATTTTATCTACTTCCGCTTTTGCTTCCTTAGTTTCCTTTGTCTCTGATTTAAGTTTGCTTAATTTTTCAATTTCACTTTGAAGATATTTTATTTTTTCTTCTTGTTTACCAACATTTAATTTACTTCCTGTAGCTTCTGATGCCACTGTATCATAAGTATCATCTAATTTGTTTATGGTAATTGAATTTCCAAGAGAACTCGGTATAACAACTGAGTGTTCATTATTTTTTATAATTGATATAAGATTATCTAAAGAAGAATATTCACTAATGCTTTTATTTTTTTCAAGTTCATAGCGACTAATCATATACTTATACTTTAATATTAATATATCTACATCATTTGTAAGTTCATAACGATTAACTAAGGAATCAATTCTATCCATATCCAAATCTTTAGATATATTTATTGTTTCTTTAATATCTTTAAAAGTATAGCCCTTATCCGATACAAAGTCTTTATTATCATTAATTAAAACATCTAAGTAACTTGATATCATATTAAATTCACTTTTGAATATTTTGGTAAGTTCAGGATAATCATATTTTGAATAGTCAAAGTAACTTACCATATTACTTAACCCTATAAATGGATATGAGTATTTATCTATAAAATATTTTTCATAACCTTCCTTGAATTTACTAAGGAATTTTAAGTCTTCTTCTTTTGTTAATCCATTTTTACTTTTAGTATCTATTGACACAATAAATTCATTTGGATAATAAGTATAATTGTCTCCATCAATACGTCTACTTTTAATTGTTCTAACTATATTACTTGGAAGTACTTCTTTAATTTCTATAGAACTGAGTAATTCTTTTGTATATTTTATATTAGCTTCTTTAGCAACTAGTTTTAAAACATCTTCACTTACAATATTTTTATAATCAAATCTTGTATCATCAGGATTTAATCCTTTTTCAATACCATCAAATTGTAAACTTATAATTGTGCTAATTTTTACATCTCTTGTGTAATAATATAAACTAGTAATAACAAGAGCTATTATCAAACTTATAATCAAATTAGTGCTCACTTTATTTCTACTTTTCATTTTTTCACCCCTTTAAGATTCTTTCCAGTACTCTCTAAAAAATGCAATAAAAACACTTATCATTAAACCAAGCACTATACCAATCGCTAGATTTAATTTTACATTAACATTGCTATATATTTCAGCAGGTGAAAGCGGAGTAACTGCCCTTGTCATTAATTTTTCGTAGAATTCACTTGAAGTTTTGTTTGTTATATTTATCCATTTTTGAATTTCTATAAATGTAGAATCAATTAAATTTTCAACTTCATTTTCTACTTTTACTTTGCTTTTATCAAGCACTTTATCTTTATTTAATTCATTTAATTCATTTTTATAATAATCAATATTTTTTTGAATATCAGCAATCGTGCCCCCAAAACTTGAAGTTTGTAGCACTAAATTGCTAAAATAACTTTCTTTTGTATCTTTATTATCATTATTATCATTATTACTATTTAGTATAATGTCATTTTTAGTATTGTCGAGTTTATCAAGCATTGTTTTAGTAACGTTTTCTGAGTTAAGAACTTTGTTTTTATTAAGTTGTAATTGATCTATTAAATAGTTGTAGTAAACTATAAGTTTTTTCTTATCTTTTGTTAATTTAAAGGCACTTATCATAGAATCAATATGATTTAAATCAATTTCATCTATAATATATATGCTACTGACTATATCTGAAAAAGATAGACCGGTGTTTTTTGATCTATAATCAGGATCAGCTTTACTTAGTTTAGTATTATAGTCTACTAAAGTATCAATTTGATTGTGAAAAACCATTGATACATCTGAGTAGTCGTAGTCATTAGGTTTAAATGCTATTATTTTATTTACTACAGGATTAGTATCTATATACTCTTTTGAAAAATATTTTATATATGACTCTATTATTTGATTTGCAATCTTCATTGCAAGTGAACTATCAATTCCAGAAGACTTATCTGTTTTTACCTCAAGTAAAAATTGATTTGGATAGTAAGGAAGACTAGTACCTTCCTTTTCTAATGAAAACTTTTGTTTTTTTTCAATACTTTCTGGTATTAATGGACTAAAAACAATATTCTTTCTAATATCATTTGAAGATAATTTACCTTCAAGTTTTAATTCTTTAATAACGTCTTTTAATATGTATGGTGATGCTATTTCGTAAACATCAAATGTACTTCCATCTATATTTTTTCCCTGGCTAATTTTTGCATGATTTATGGAAAAAAGCAACTGAGCTTCCTTAGAATTCACATTCATATTATAAGAAATAATTCCTGTAATAAGCACAGCTATAAGTGTAAAGACAATTATAAATTCCTTGTTTTTTATAAGAACCATAATAAGTTCTTTTAATGAAATTTCATCATATGACTGATTATTTTCCATAAAATTCCCCCCCTTAAAACAATTTATATTTCTAAAAAAGTTTAATTAAAAGCCTTACTCATAAGTTCTTTTGATTTAGCTGCTTTTTGACTCTTATAATCATCTTCATATTTTTTTATAATATCTGCATTATAATTATTATTAATAAGTTCTTCTTTCATTTTATCTAAGACATTATAAAAAATTTTATCTATCCTTTTTTCAAGTTCTTTTGCTAATGCAAGATATTTACCCGCTAACTTTACTTTAGTAGTAAGTTTACTCCTATCTTTTTCACTATAAGACATATATTCTGTTTTTGCCGCAGCAATCAAATCGTTAAGTAAAATTGAAGACTGTTTTTGAAGCTCTATAAACATAGCCTCATATTTAGTAATTATTGCTTCTTTGCTAATTTTAATAGTTTCTTCATCATTTTCTTTTAAACTGTCTAAACTAAGGTCATCTGTTTTTACTAAAGCTTCTGTATTTTCTTTTAAGACTTCTTTAGAAACCTCACTTTTAGAGTCATTTACTATATTTTTAGATTTTTCATCAGTGGTGTTTGATTTATCAGCTACATTATCACTTTCTTCTTTAGGAGTGATATCTTTAGTAACTTCAGCATCTACTTTAGAATTTGCTGTTAAATCTTTAGAAACATTCTCTTTTGCTTCTTTTCTTTCTTTATTATCTTCACTTATAGTATTAGTAGTATTAGCGTCAGTATTAGTATTTGCTTTTTTTAACAAATTTTCCTCAACACTATTAAGTTTATCATCTACTTTTTTTAGACTAGATGGGTTTTCAATTTTTGAATTTTCTGTGCTATTATAAATTATAGTTCCTTTATAGACTCCAAAAATTAAAAACACACTGCTGATAACTAAAATTAAAGCCATAACTTTTTTTTTCATGTTTCACCTATCTTTACATATTAATTATTTCATATAACATACTTGCGACTTCTGCTCTAGTTATTTTTTGATTTGGTATAAAGTCTTTAAGGGGAATATCTTTATTTAAATTTAATGATATAGTTAGTCCAACATCGTCTTTCGCCCATGAACTTATTTCATTTTCACTATATGTTTTTGAAATATCATTATAATTCGGAGTGATATAACCTTTACTTTTCATAATCCTTGATAGAACCGTAAGAACTTCTTCGGTAGTAATACCACCTTCAGGATTAAAGTTTGTTTCACTAACGCCTTTCATAAGTCCAAACTCATATGCAGTTTTAACATTTTCATAGTACCATTTACCTTTTTTTACATCTTTAAAATCAATTTCTTTATTAGATTCGCTGTAACTTAGCATTCTAGTTATAAGCGCTGTAAATTCAGCTCTTGTTATCGGACTACTAGGGTCAAAAAGCATTTGGCTTTTTCCATTAATAATTCCTTTTGATGCTAAAGAATTAATTTTATCCTTGGCCCAATCGTAACCTTTAAGATCACTAAATTTTTTTTCGTTGATTTTTACAGTAAAGGCTGATAAATGATTTGTTGAAAAAGTAATCTTGCCTTCTTTGTAAACTCCACCCATAGGAGTAAGTTTTCCTAAAGCATCTACATAAAAAACTGATAAAAATTTACCCTCTTCACCACTTTTTAATTTATAAGGCAAAGTAATTTTTATTGGTTTTTTAAATTTACTTATAGAATTATTACCTACATATAATTTAATATTATAAATATTATTATCTTCTTTAACATTTAAAGTTAATTGGCTTTTTTTATCTTCATCTGTTAAACTTTCTCTATCAAAAGATAAATTTACATTCTCCGTATCAATTTCAACTTCATTTGCAGCATTAATAGCTTTATCTAGCGGTGGTATTTTTATTTCAAATTCTTTTCCAAGACTTTTACTTGTTAAATCAATTTTGATTGCATTATAATTTCTTATTTCTTCTTTAACTTTCTTATCTTTTAATGCTTTTATTTCTGTTTCCACAAAATTAGTAAAACTTTCTTTTTCAATTGCTAATTCTTTTTTACTTCCCAAAATTTTAGTCGTAACATCAAGTACATTTTTTTCAACTTTTTCTTCATCTAAAGTTTGACCTAAAGATGCAATACTTCCGCCAGTAGATGGAGGTGATACGTTATTCATTTTAGAATCAGAAGGAGCTATTATATTTGATTCATTAGTATTATTATTTAAAACAGCACTTTTTACAGAACTAGAAAGCGCAGCCAAATCGCCTGATAAAGTCTTTGTTTCAAGTGTTTTTGATATTTCATTTGAAAATACACTTAATAGAGTAATTGTAAAATTATAATGTTTGTCTTTTACCATACCCATTTGTCCATCTTTAAATAAAACTTTTTTTAAGGAATTGTACATAACTGAGTTGAAATTTGACTCAGTCAAATTTTCAGTGGAATTAACTTCATTACTTAAATCCACTAAGAAACTTTTAATTTCAGCTTCACTTGTACCTCCATTAATCATTCTACTCACAAAGGAAGGATAATTCGATTTTAAATTATCATAAACATTAACAAAATCAGTAGAAAAAACACTATTTGAAAACATCATAATCACTAATAAACTAATAAAGATAAATATTTTTTTCATAAATCCTCCAAAAATAAAAGCCCGTTTTACCGGGCCTTTTATTTGTTTTTTCTTAAGCACTTTTATTTCTCAAATAACCTATAAATCATTGTAGCGGCCTGAGCACGTGTTGCATTTTCTTTTGGCATAAAGGCACCGCTTTCAAAACCATTTACAATATCTTCATTTGAAGTTAAGATTATTGATCTCACAGCCCAGTTAGATATATTCATTGCATCTTCATATGGCACTGTTACAAAGTCACTGTACTTATATCCTTCTTCTAGCATTGCATTCGCTATCATTGTTGCCATTTCTTCTCTTGTTATTTTATCATTTGGCGCAAACATTGTCTGGCTCTTACCACCTACAATTTTATTGTCATAAGCTGCATAGACACTATCTGCATACCAAGAATTACTATCAACATCTGTGAATTTATTGTTTTTACTATCACCTTTATACGCCATTGCTCTTGTAAGAAGTGCTACAAATTCAGCTCTAGTAATCTTACTATTTGGCTCAAAATCATTACCATTTACTCCTTTTACAATTCCTTTACCACCAAGAAGCTCTACATAATCTTTTGCCCACTCAGCTTTATCTAAATCATTAAATTTAGCTCTTGCAGTTTTAGCAAAATATTTACTAAAATGATTTGTTTTAAAGGTCACTTTACCATCTACGTATTTTCCACCTACCGCTTTTACACTTCCATCATCTTGAAGTAAGAAAACTGTTACTTCATTTGTATTTTCGCCTTCTGCTAATGTATATGGAATTGTAATATTCATAGGTTTATTAAATTTATTTACTTTTTCACCTGCAACTTTTGCATTTAATTCAATAACTGTTGCGCCACTAGGAATATTTTTTCTTTTGCTTTGTAACATATCAGTTAACTTAACAGTTTCTGCACTAAGTGCTACGTCTCCACCTTTAAGATTATTAAAGGTATTTTTATTTATCTCAAAACTCGCCTGCGGAGATTGAACTTTAACTGTATCAACTACATCAAATACATCTTTAAGTTTAGGAAGTGTTACTTCTGTAGTTTTAGCTCCTTCTACAAGCGGAACTTTTATTGTAACAACTGCTTGAACTTTTTTATTCGATATAACTTTTGAATCTTTTAATGTTTTATTTATAGTCTTTACTGCATCAAGTGATGACTTTGCATCTTTAATCATATCGTCTAACGTAGCTGATACTAGGGCTTTTCCTTCTTCCACTTTTGTTTTTGTAGTATCAAGAGTAGTAGTAGAAACGTTTTCAACATAAGACTGCGCTACTTTTACAACTGCATTTTTTAATGCTTTTGTAGATTTTACGACTTCTTTTCCATTTACTTCTTTATTTTCATCTACATTAGTTATTAGCGAAACTGAACTTTCAATTAACGATTTAGTTAAATCAAGTACAACTTCTTTATCTTCAAGTTTTGCAAATAGAGAATCTGAAGAGTTTAGTAAATCTTTTGTTTGATCTAATACTTTGCTTGTATCTTCATTATTATTTAAAACACTAGACACTGTTGCTACATTTTTTACTACGCTTATTTGGTTTTCAATAGCGCTTTTAGCAGCTTCTGGCGTTTCAATAGTCTTAACTATATTTGCAGAAGCTTTAAGTACAGAACTCATATTTGTAGCTAATGTTGATATTTCTTTTTCATCAATTCCTGCTACAACTAACTTAGCTAAAGAAGATGCTGTACTAGCTACACTATCTGAAATTGCACTTGCAGCTGCCTCATCTTTTACATTTTCAGAGTCTACAACATCACTATCAGCTGATGAAGTAGTATCATCAACATTAGTTGGTTCCGTAGTAGTAGGTGTTGTTGTATCAGTTGTTCCAGTAGGCGTAGTGCCACTTGTAGTTGATTTTTCTTTCACTGTAACACTAAAAGAATATATATACCCAACGTTGTTATTCATATCACTTTCAGGTGCACCCACTCTATATACATAGATAGTTGTAGTTCCTTTTTTAACTCCTTTAAGCGTAAGTCCAGATACACTTACTATAGTTGAATCTGCACTATTTAGTTTAATTAAGTTTGTACTAGATTCTAATACGTTTAAAGAAACAGTTTGTGAATTACCCTCATAGAAAGAAGTATTTGCATTAATAGTTGAGCTTTCTCTAATAATTGCATTAGCTAAAGCTGCTTCAGCATCTTCTCCAATTGTAAGAGAGTTTATAATTGAATTAATAGTTCCAACCAATTTTGTACTATTCCATCCAATTTGCTGCATATCAGTTTTTAAAGTAGTATATTTTGATTTATCAAGTTCTACTCCAACTGCCGTTTGAAGTGCATTTTCAATAGCTGTTGTTAAAGTACTTTTAGTACTTGCCATAACCAAAGCAGATTTTTCAGAAGTTGTTATAGAATCTGCCACATTTTCTTTTGAATCTATAACTAAATTAATTAATTGATCTGCACTGCTATTAGGTAATAACGTAGTAAATAAACTTTTGTTCGCAGTTTTAAAACTTGCA
Source organism: Helicovermis profundi (assembly GCF_033097505.1). Lineage (NCBI taxonomy): Bacteria > Bacillati > Bacillota > Clostridia > Peptostreptococcales > Caminicellaceae > Helicovermis > Helicovermis profundi. Next base: position 3,023,291 of record NZ_AP028654.1, read on the forward strand.
ATTTCACTTTCAATTTGGCTACTATCTGAATTAAAGTAAATAGTTAATAGTCCTGAAATCAAATCTTTAACATCTGTTTCATTTACAATTTTTGTTCCTGCTTGATATTCTCCTTCATAAGGATGATTAGCAGAATCAAAATTATAATAAGTAAAGAGTCCATCACCAGTTATTAATCCTTGCCACTGGGCATCCGTTATGGAATCAACTTCCGCTCTTGCCTGATGCAAATATCCTCTTTCAGTATCAGTAAAATTTGAATATACAGATTGCATTATTCCTACAGCCTGTGAAGTTGGCGTTACATCTGCATATACACTTGTTGTACTAAATATCATTAAAAATATTAGTACTAATGACAATTTTCTCTTCATTTTTATCCCCCTCCGTTGTGTTTTGTTGATTAGTATATTATATCATGTAACCCATTGTAATAGTAGGCTAAATATTCAAAATATTGTGATTAATAAACCAAAACAATGATAGTTACTTTTTACCCCATACTTAATTAACTTAAACAATATATTAACACTAGCTTAAACCTTTTTTTATTTAGCCTATATATTTAACAACTTATACTCTACCTTATATTAATTACTTTGTCATTTTTACCATCATACTCAAAAGTTTCTATAATATCATCTAATTTATTATATATATTTTTTTCATCTAAGGATCCATCTTTTAATTTATTTAATTTAGACAAGAAAATTCTTTTATTTATTGAAATTGGTTTTTCAATAAATATTTTTTTATTTGATGTTTTTATATGATTATCTTTTTTTAATAATAGCTCTTCGTAAAGTTTTTCTCCTGGTCTAAGTCCTGTAACTTCAATATCAATATCTACATTTGGTTCTAAACCCGAAAGTTTTATTAAATCGCTTGCTAAATCAATAATTTTAGTAGGTTTACCCATGTCAAGTATAAAAATCTCTCCGCCTTTAGCCATAGCGCCCGCCTGAATAACAAGCTTTGAAGCTTCTGGAATAGTCATAAAGTAACGTGTAACTTCTTCATGCGTTACGGTAAGCGGCCCCCCATCTTTAATTTGCTTTTTAAAAAGCGGTATTACGCTTCCATTGCTTCCAAGTACATTACCAAATCTTACTGCTACAAATTCCGTTTTATTTTTTTGATTTAAAGTTTGAATAAGCATCTCACAAACTCTTTTAGTAGCACCCATAATATTTGTTGGATTTACCGCCTTATCAGTTGATATCATTACAAATTTTGGAACACTATATTTAATTGCAGTTTCAGCAACATTTTTTGTGCCAAAAACATTATTTTTAACAGCCTCTTTAGGACTTCTCTCCATCAATGGTACATGCTTATGAGCAGCAGCATGAAATATAAGATCAACCTTATTATTTTTCATAATCTCTTCTAATCTTTCACTGTCTCTTACAGATCCTATCACTACATCTAAATTAATATTTTCTTTGTATTTTCTTAAAAGCTCATTTTGTATATCATATGCATTATTTTCATATATATCAAAGATTATTAATTTTCTTGGGCTATACTTTGCAACTTGTCTGCAAATTTCAGAACCTATAGATCCACCACCACCTGTTACAAGTATAGTTTTTTTAACAATGTAATTTTTAATAAGTTCAATATCTAATTTCACTTCTTCCCTTCCAAGTAAATCTTCTATATTAATTTCTCTAAGATTTTTTATACTCACACTACTATTTAATATATCATCCATTTTAGGTAATATTTTTACTTTGCATTTAGTTTCTTTTGATAAATCTATTATTTCTTTAATTCTTGATTTGTTTGCAGATGGAAGTGCTATAATTATTTGATCAATCTTAAGTTTTTCTACAATTTCACTCAATTTTTCTATTTTTCCAACAACTCTAGCTCCATTTATAATCTTACTTTGTTTTAAATCACTGTCATCTAAAAATGCTACCGTTACTGAGTTAAGCTTAATATGACTATTTACTTCTTTTGATATCATACATCCTGCTTCGCCTGCTCCTATAATCAAAACTCTAGTCTTATCTGATGAAAATACACCATACTTTTGTTTAACCCTTCTAAGAACCCTATAGCTAAGTCTAGAACCACCGATAAATAGTAAATCAAATAAACCAATAAGAACAATAACACTCCTTGGAAATCCACCAATCCTAAGCAAAAAAAGATATGAGACCATAATAGTATTTGCGACAACAACGCCATTAAATATTTGAAGAAGTTCATCTATACTTGCATACTTCCAAAGGCTTTTGTAAAAGTTAAAATATGTAAAAACCGCAAGTTTTATAATTAAAAATTCAGGCAAATGCTTAATTATGGCATCAACATTAACTGCACTAAAATCAAATCCAAACCTAATAATAAGTGCTAGCAATATATCTAAATTTATAATTAAAATATCTAGTATCACAAATGCCATTGCTCTAATCTTTCTTTTCATGTCAATTCCTCTTTTATTTTATTAATTAGTTTTTTTTTACACGAAGTTAGCATTAATTTTTATGTTAATAATCTCTAAGCTTGCTACTCCAAGCATAATAGTAAAAATTCTTCTACACATACAAACAACTGATTCTATTTTACATCATAGAGAGGAGTTTTACAACCAATTATATAATATTTAAGTAAATATATCCAATTCGACGATTTTCGCAAAACGTTCACATAAGGCATATTAAGACCTTATAAAAAACAGTTATATAGTATTAATCTATATAACTGCCTTTAGTATTTATTATATCCTTTTTTTTCTTAATTAATCATTAATTTATTATTATTTTACCTTGTTTGAATCAGATTTCCACATTGCCATAAAGAACACAATAAAAACACTTATCATTAATCCTAAAACAAAAGCTATAGCTAAATTTAACTTTTTATTAGGGCTTATAGGATGATTTGGTGTATAAGCTTTTGAATTTACTATTATATTAACTTCTCCAGCTTTAACAGACTCTGTAATTTTGATTTCATCATATTTATTTAATAACAATTCATAAGTCTTTTTCGCGTTTGTAATTTCATTATTTAATAAATCATTTGTGTGCATAAGCTCTGAAAGCTTTACTTCATTTGCATTTATTTCTTTATCTAAAGCATCTAGTTTATTTTTTAATAAAGTTTTTTCTTTTTTGTATTTTTCTATAATAAGATTTTTTTCTTCTAAGAAAGATTTTAATTTAATTTTTTCTTGATTTTCCTGACTTGTAAGGGCCAAGTAATTTGCATTATAACTTTCTGTTACTAAATTTATTCCTGATAAATCCTTTAAGGACAATCCATTTTCACTTAATGATTCCCTTAATAAATCATTATTTACAATGCTCTCATTTGTTTTAAGCGTTTTATCAACTGAAGAAATAACTGATTTATAAGACTCCAGTTTATTTTCTGATTTTTTTACATTAATTTCATTATTTAATATATCGTCTTGATAATTTGATTCAAGATTATCAAATTTTGTCTTAATATTTTTTTGATCAATATATAAATTTGCCTGAGCATTTTTTAAAGACGTTATACTTCCATTATCTTTTAAAAATTGTTCATACTTACTCATAGCAGTTTTTAATTTGGCATCTTGCTCTTCTATTTTAACTTTTAAAAATTCTACTGACTGATTTACTTTCTTTTCATTAATATTATTAATAAAATTAATAAAAGAATCTGAAGTAGCATTTGCTATTTGTTCTGATAAATTTGCAGAAGTAGTTTTTGCAGATATTTCTATGAGGTTCGTGTCTTTAATTAAATTTACCCTTACAATGTTACTAAGTGAATCAACAGTATACTTTTCTTTATCTAATTTTAAAGTTTTTATAACATTCTCAAATACATTAGGAGACTTGATTTGTTGTTTATAGGTCTCTAAAGTATTTGAATTTTGAATTGATAAGTTATTGATATATGAAGTAATATCAGTTATATTTTCCTTAGTGACTTTAGAAGCAACATTCGATGCTAATAACACTGTTTTAGACTCATAAACAGGTTTTTGAATAGCAAATGTATATATAGAAGCTAATATAAGAACTATAGATGTGATTACTATTATTGTCTTTTTACCTTTAATTATTGTTTCTATTAATTCTTTTAACGATATTTCATCGTATTCGTAATTTTGCTTTGTTTCCACTATTTCCTCCAGTATTCTACTAATATTTTATATAATAAATTAATTTTTAAGTAATGCTTTATCAATTAGTGCAATGCCCAAAGAGTATTATAACATAATGCAATGTGCATTGTAAAATTATATTAAGCTTTGCTTTAACATCAAACTTCACTTTGACCTATTGCAAACAAGGTCCACATTAGTGGTCCTGATGAAACTGTAGAATCATTAGTAAGCATAACTACACTTATAACAATTACAGAAGTTATTATTACAGATTTTTTATATCTATCCACTTCTTTTTTTCTAAATATATTTGTTAAAATTATACCTGTTAGTGTTAAATAACTTAAAAACGCCAAAAGACCAAAGTTAATTATGTACTGAAGATACATACTATGAGGTTTATCTACTACCATATTAGTATTAGCTAAAAATTTACTTTTATACACGTAATCTTCCTGAGGAAACGCTAGAGCAAATGTATCTGGCCCGTAACCTTTTATAATAGTGTTTTTTATAAGCGGTATAGACCTCGACCAAATATAGCCTCTACCAGATGCTAGCCTTTCGTAGCCTTTTAGCGGTTTCCAGTAAAGAGCTGCCTCCGCTGAAGATAGCTTACCTACACCATTAATATATTTAATACCCTCACTAGTAGGAGTAAAATTCCACTTATGGCCGTCTATTGTAAACTGCCAAAAATAAGAATTCCTATACTTTCCTACTGCTATATTCATATTTTTAACTACATCTCTATCAAAATAATATGTTTTATTTTTAAATTTTGGAAGTACTTTTTTTTCTCCTTCTTCATAAACTAATCCCACTGGAGAATGTTTTTGCATTAGAAATTTATAAGACACTCCATCATAATTAACTATTATAGAATCATTGTTAGTTTTTAAATCCATTAGTTTTGTGTATGAATATTTATTTACATTAAATATACTCATAAATCGATTTTCAATAAATCCATTCATATGTGAATTAATACCTACTATAGAGCCTATAAGAATAAGCATAGCTAAAACAAATACATATTTATTTTTTATAATATTTTTTGCGTTAACAATAATTATAACAATTAAACCTAAAACAATTGCAAACATGCCTGCACGGGAGTATGAACCAACTAATGTTACAAGCGCAAGTGGTAAAGATACTAGCGCAAGAATTTTATTTATTTTATCTTTACTTAATATTATAACATTAAGAGATAAGGTAATTAGCATGGCCATTACAACTCCGACGTAATTGGGATTGTAGACTGTTAGGTATACTCTGTCTTTTGGCATAGTAAAATTTATTTTAGAATTTTTGCCTAAGAAACTTACTATATAATTTTTAAACCAATCCATTCTAAAAATATCTTTCCCTAAGTACTGAAGAGTTCCAAGCACTCCTAAAATTATAGTGAGGACCATTAGCATTCTAACAATAATAGATATATTTATTTTTTTATTTTTTAAGACATAGGCTATGTATAGTGTCATAATTATATAGCTTAAATATACTAAAAGCCCTTCATATCTATCGAAAAAACCATATAAAGCAATGTCTTTATGCTCACTCATTAGGTAGGATAGGACTATAAAAAATGTAAACATAAAATAAGGAATATATTTTTTATAATCAATTTTTACAGTAATCTGGCCTTTTATGTATTTATGTAGCATAATAATTATTGCTAAAATTGCTGAAAATATAATCAACTGAGCTTTATAATATGCAAATAAATCAATAAATATCTTTTTGTCTTCCATCCAAGTTACTGAAGTAAAATCAAAAGTTACTTTTTTTACTGCAATAACTAATACGGAATATAGAAATGTGAAAATCGGTATATAATAGATCCATTTTGCTTCTTTATTTTTTTTCATTAAAACACTCTCCATTGTATCAATTTTACCTAACGCTTAAATTATATCATTCTATGTATTATTTGAAAATTAATTTTTTATTTAAAAAAGGCTAATCCTAAGATTAGCCTTTTTCTAAATCAGAATTAATTATTTTTGCAATTACTATTTTACAACAGTAGTGTAAGAATTATCTTCATCTAGATTTTTATTGTCATATAAGCCTTTAACGTTAGTAGTATCATTTAATGTTACTTTAACAACGTCATCAACTGATAATCCTGTAGCATAAGTTAATACTACTTCATCATCACTAGCAGTTACATCAGCAACAGTTACAGTTACGTCAGTTCCATTTACAGATACTGTGTAATCAGAAGCTGCAGTAGCAGTAGCATTTACATTTTGATCAAATGTTACTGTGATTGCACCAGCAGTTGTAGCTGATAAATCATCAATCTTAACATCTGAAGCAGAAGCAGTACTTACACCGAAGTCTGAAGTAATTGCAACTGGAGTAGAATCTGAAGATTCAACTACTTTAACACCAGCTTTATCATAAACTGAAGCTAAATTAATAGTTAAAGTATCTTGATCTACTGTTGAAGGATAAGTAGAACCTAATGTTAATGTAGCAATTGTTGCATCATCATTCCACTCAACTAAAGTAATTGATGGAGCAGATGCATTTGTGAATGCATAATCAGCAGTTTGAGTTCCCTCGTCCATAGCTTCTGGGTAGTATACTTTTACATGTTGCTCATCTGACATTACAGCATATACATCATCGATATATAAATCTGAATCAGCAGAACCAGCAAAGTCAAGAGATAAATCATCTGCATCTGTACTAAATACGATTGCATCATTAATTGCAAAACCTGCAGTAATTGTTGCAGTCCATGTCTCATTAGTTAATGCAGTTCCAAGTTTGAAATCATATTGTGTTTTAGCATCATTAACAGCTACTGCACTAGTAGGATTAAATGAAGCAGGAGTACCATCTTTAGCAGCAAGAGCTAATTTAGCTACATTAACACTAGCTACATATTGATTAAAGTAAACTCTAAGAGTTTTTGAGTTTAATGCAACAATACCTGAAACAGTAACAGCGTCTGCATCTGTACTATTTAAAGCAAAGTCAACATTATCATTATCTGAATCAGTACCAGCAACTTTAATATTAGCAGTATCAGTAGAACCTGCAACTGCAAATGTGTCAGCAGCAGCAACTAATACTAAAACTTTATTGTTAGTTGGGTCTTCATATTTAGAAGTAATTGTTGGTGAAATACTTGTGAAAGTAAGTGCAGCTGAATCAAGATTCTCATCAGTTACGTCTTTATCAAAGTATAATTTCATCATTTGATCGTTAACAACTACAGCAGCTTCTAATTTAGGATTTGAAGCAGTAGTTCCTTGACCAGCAAATGTTTCTGTTAATTCATCAGTAGAAACAACTTTGTCAATATTTTGTATACCTTTTTTAACAGTTAAAGTATATACAGTTCCAGTTTCTGTCTTTGGAATTGTTAACTTAATGCTATCAGCAGCACCTGAAACAGTTTCTGCTTTTGAAGGGTATCCAATATCATTGTTAATTGAGTAATAAGCAACGTCAGTAGCATTATCACCAACTGATTGATCAAATTTAACAGTTATTGTAGTATCAGTATTTCTTGTAATACTAGTAATGTCTGCAATCTTATCAGCAACTTTTTGACCTACAAATGTAGTAGAATCATTATCAGTATCTAATTTGTTTCCATAAATATCTTTTGCGTCGCTTCCTACTGTAATTTCATAAAGAGTAGCATCTTTTTGATCTGCAGTAGTTAAAGTAACAACTTTTCCATCTACAGAAGCATCAGTAACAGCTAATGTAGCTTTGTCACCATATTTTTCTTTTACAGTAAATAATGATGCGCTAATGTCTTCGTCTACTTTTGCAGAGAAAGTAACATCTACTTCATTATTTCCTGTTGATGTAGCACTTGATACTGTTAAATCATCAGTTGGTTTAGCTTGTCCAACAAATGTAGCAGTGTCATTATCAGTATCTAATTTAGTGTCATAAATTGATTTAACATTTTTAACAGTAACTTCATATAAAGTTGCATCAGTTAAATCAGAAACAGTTAAGATAACATATTGTTTTTCTTCTGTAACAGTAGAAGCAGAAATTTTAGCTGAACCATAATATTCATCATCATCAGCAGCTAAAGCAGCATCTACAACAGTTACTTCTTTTTTGTCGCCATATTTTTCTTTAATAGTAAAGTTAGCAGGTACTACTGTTGCAGCATCAACTTTTTGATCAAGTAAAACTGCTACTTTGTTGTAGTCATTTGATTTTGAACCTGAAACTTTAATTTCGTCAGATGGTTTTACAGTTCCAACGAAAGTATTTGTATCATCATCATCCATTACATTTCCAGCTAAGTCAGCAGTTTTAGTAATGTCTGCAGAATATAATGTAGCTTCTGCTTGATCAGCAGTAGTTAAAAGAATTGCATCATTTCCATCATATTCCATGTTTAATACAGCTAAAGCATCTTTAGTACCATATTTTTTAGCTAAGCTTACTTTTAATGTTGATAAATCAACAGCTTCGTTAAAAGTAATTTTTACTTGGTTATAATCTTCTGAAGTTACACTTGATACTGTAGGAGCATCTTCGTCAGCAGCTTTTCCACCGAAGTTAGCAGAAGTATCTCCACTTGTTACAGTGTAAAGAGTTCCATCTGTAGTAGAAGCTTCTAAAGTAAGAAGAACTGTTTCTTTATCAGTATCCCACTCAGCGAACTTAGCAGATTTAACTGCAATAGCTTTATCAGCAGCATCTTTAACAGTAAATACAGAAGCATCTACCATAGTTCCAGCATCTGTTAAAGCAACTTCAACAACTTTTGAGTTTAATGCAACAGCAGTGTCAATTTTAACAGCTACTGCAGTAGGAACAACAACTTCTGGCTTAAGAACACCAAGAGCTTCTCCTAATTTTGTTTCAGTTCCTTTTTTAGGAGTGTTTACTGTGTTTAACATTGCAGAAAATACTTGACCTCTGTTAATGTCTTCAGTTTTACCAGCAGTAACGCCAGTCATAAGACCTTTTGCAGTTGCATCTTCAACAGCAGTAGCCCAGTTAGCTTCGTAACCAAGTGCAGTAAGCATAAACTTAGCAACTTGTTGAGTTGTTACTTTTCCTTCTGGAGCAAACATTCCATTACCAACGCCTGAAGTCCATCCCTTCATTTCTGCGTAAGCAATATAGTGAGCTGCCCAGTGACCTTCAACGTCAGTTGAAGTACTTGGAATTGCGTAAGCCTTAGCTTCGTCCTCAACTCCTAATAATCTTGCTAACACTACCATCATTTGAGCACGTGTTAACATTCCTTCTTCATTTAAATTGCCATTTTCGTCACCCTGAACAAGACCGTAAGTCTTAAGAGTTTGACCAGCGTCCATTGATGTTGCAGTAACATCAGCGAATGCCATTGGCATTGTTCCTAACACTAATACAAGTGCTAGTACAAGAGATAATACTCTCTTCATGTTTAAATTCCTCCCTTTTAGTATAAAATGTGTTTTGTTGAAGGGAAAATATGTAATCATCCGACTACCCTTCATATCGGTGATTTTGAACTGATGAGTTCTATAGACACCTCACCAATTCTAAAATGATTATATCACCACTATTAAATAGTAGCAACTACTACAAGTCCTTTGTAATATAACTGTAAAAAGCATTACACTATAAAGGCTATATTAAACACTTCACCACTATTTATCAACAGAAGCTGTGGATAATGTTAATATCTTTTTAATTGCTTCTTTTATTTGTAAATCTTCGCCTTTTCCTTCAGAGATTTTTTCTACCTCATTGTTTAATTTAGTTTCCGTTCCTTTTCCAAGTATACCATCACTTTTTATATGCATTTTCGTTTGAATTTCTTTAATTATTTGTTTTGTATCTTTACCGTAAATTCCATCTACTTTAATCTTATAACCTATTAAGTTAAGTCTTTCCTGAGCTGCATAAACATTAAGACTTACATCACCTAATTTTGAAACTGATCTTTTTTCAGCAAAGGGTGCAAGTTTATCTATATCATCCCTACTTACAAATTTTAAAGATTTAATTTCTAGATCAGGTTTTATGCCTACCTTATCAATCTTATTTCTACTAGGAGTGAGGTATTCTGCTATAGTAAGTTTAAATCCACCTTTTTCATTTGATCCTTTTAATGTTTGAACAGTTCCTTTTCCATAAGAATTTTCTCCCATAATTACAGCCAATTTATAATCTTTTAATATGCCTGTCAAGATTTCAGATGCACTTGCTGAGCCACCATCTATAAGAACTACAATTGGTTTTCCGTAGTAGGTGGGTGAGCGCTTCGACTTATAGACATCTTCATCTGTTCCTTTATAATCTACATATAACAGTTCTTTATTTGCTTTAACAAAATTATCAGCTACATCTAATACTTCTGAAAGTAGTCCACCTGGGTTTCCTCTTAAATCTATAATTAACCCTTTTACATCTTTTTCATTAAACTCTTTTATTGCTTTTGTAACATTCTGGGATGTATTGTTATTAAACTCTGTTATTCTAAGAAGTCCTATATTATTATTATCTACTGAGTATTTTACAGGATTTATTACTATTTTGTCTCTTATTATATCAATTTTAAGTAGTTCCTTTTCTCCATCTCTTTTTACAGCTAGACTAACTTTTGTTCCCGGTGTTCCTCTCATAACAGTTACAGCTTTTTCTATCGACCAATCTTTAATATCAGTTCCATTTACTTCAACTATAAGGTCTTTTGATTTTAATCCAGCTTCAAAACCAGGTGTTCCTTCTATTGGAGAAACTATTCTTATATATCCGCCTTCGTTTGCTGTTATAACAATTCCTATTCCGCCAAATTCACCAGAAGTATCAACATTAAATTCTTTAAACTCTGCTGGTGTAAAATATCTGCTATGTTTATCTAGTGTTTCAAATATACCCTTATACATTCCTTCATATAACTGTTTTTTTGTAACATCATACTTATAATTATTACTAATCACATTAACTAAATAATCTATGTAGTCTTTATCAACCTTACTTGTATCAATATTAAAAGTTGTATCTGCAAATGTTGGAAGTGCGGAAAACGTTAATAATAGTATTAGTAGTATTGATATTAGTTTGTTTTTTTTCATGGAATTCTCCTTTTTTAGAAATGTCACTCAAAAACATCTCACTTTATGATAAAAGAGTGTTCATAGGATGGCACTTGTTTATGTAATTTGTATTAATTCTTAATTTTCATTATATCACATACTAGTAATTTTAGTTTTTAACAGTATTATATAATTTATATTTCAAAATTATTACTAAAAAAATAGATCATACTTTGAAAAACAATTTCAAAGATATAATCTATTTTTTTGCAATATTAATATTATTGAACAGTACTTATTTTATTAATTAATTATTTATTTAAAAATTCATAAATAATCTTAACGGCTTCTGCTCTTGTTGCTGTACTTTTAGGCTTAAAGGTATTATCAGCATAGCCTGTAATAATTCCATTTGATTTTGATGCATATACAGCTTTTTTTGCATAATCTGAAATTAAAGCATCATCACCAAACTTATCTGATGTTCCTTCTAAATCTACACCATTATTAATGCTATACGCTTTCGCTATCATTACAGCCATATCTTCTCTTGTTATTGCTTGATTTGGATAGAAATCGCCTTCTTTTGCTCCTGCTGATATTCCATTTATTCCAGCTATTCCCACCACATTGTAATACCATGAATCTTTTGCAACATCTTTAAAGTTTGAATTTACTGCGTCATCTAATTTTAAGTATGTTACTAATAATTTTGCAAATTCTGCTCTTGTTATTTGACCTTGTGGATCAAACGCAATATCACTTTTACCATCTACTATACCCTTTGTTGTTAATGAATCTATATATTTTTTTGCCCAGTTTTTATCAATATCTTCAAATGTTGATTCATATTGCATCAATGAATAGATACTAAAGTGTGGTGCTGTAAATATTATTTTATTTTCTTCTACACGATAATTAAGTTTTTTCCATCTACCGTTTTCTAGTACTCCTATCATTAGACTATCTAAATCTGTTTTAGCTACTTCGCTAATATCAAATGATAATTCTACTTGGCCTTTAACTTTATTCCCGCCATTTCCAACAGATAAGTCCATTGTTTTTAATGGTTTTGCTTTCCCTGCGTTTGTTTTACCTACTACAGTGTTTAGCACTTCATTACTTTCTATAGTAAGTCCTGTTTTTACTGTTTTCATTAATGAAACAGGAAGTATAAAGTTAACTCCTTTTGCTTCTACTGTTAAGCCAACATTTCCTTCACTTAATTTATTAATAGATTCTTCATCTAATTTAAGAGAAGTTTTTTGATCATCTTTAACCTTTGGAAGTTTAATATTAACATTTTGTTTTACTTCTTTTGCAACATCTTCAAGTCCGTTTTCATTTAGTGATTTAACCATATCTAATTTAGCCGAAAGTGAGGATGTAATTATGTTTTTCATTTGTTCTTTAGTAACTTTAAAATTAGTTACTTTAGATTTATCATTTATTGCTTTTTCAGATTTAATTTCTAACGTAGCTGCTTTTTTAATAACTTTTTTAACCATTAATGCTATATCTGTTTTTACTGATTTTGTGTTTTTATCTCTTTCTTCCCTATTAATATCTTCTTTTGCAAGAAGAGTTTTAACATTAGTACTGATCATATCTTTAACCATAGTTTTTGCCGAATCAAAATCCAGATTTGTATTATTTAATACTTTATTAGTTAAATCTATTTGATTATTTACAACTTCTAATGCTTTATCAGAGTTTAGACTTTCTATTACTTTTTTTATAGTTTTATTTAACTCAATCACTTTTTTATCTGCATCTTTTGCAGTCAAACTATCTTTATTCATGTTTTTTACCAATGCTTCAACTTTTTGTTTGATTTTTTCTTGCATAGCATTATCAATTTTTTTACCTTTAAGTGGTAAATTTTTCGATATATCTGCTACTGCTTTTTCATCATTCTTATTCAGTGCAGAAGTATTTTCATTAGTAGGCTGGTTACTCATAGCAAAATTTGGAGGTACGCTAAATGAAGAAGGTCTGCTCGGTGAACTACTTGGCGTTGAACTTCCACTCGGCGAATTATTTACAGGCGAACTTCCACCATTATCAACTCTAGCTTTTTTTACAGTTACTATTCGCACTGCAGTTCTTTTATATCCTAAAGCATCAGTCGCAGTATATTTAATTGCGTATATTCCTTCTTTACTCATGTCTACATTTCCAGTTTTTACAGGAATAATTTCACCATCTTCTTTGTCTTTTGCACTAGCGCCAAATTCTGTGTATTTATCTCCAACAGTTAATGTAATTGTATGTTCACCATTAATAGTTACAACGGGCGCTTCATTTGAATTTTTATAATTAGAAATAAATCCAAGTTTATCTGATAATTTTGTTTTTTTACCATATATATTAGTGTCTAGTGTTTTTGATGCAATTATTTCTGCATCTCTTTTACTAATATTATCTGACTCTTTTAATGAATCATTATAATAGAAAATGCCTAATTTCTTAGCTTCTTTAAAAGCTGTAGCTTTAGTAGGATTATATCCAAGTGATTTTAGCATATACATAGCAATATCATTAGCTGTTACTTGTGAATTAGGCTTAAAATGTGTTAATTGCCCTTTTTCATTCATCCATCCTCTCATATATACATATGCAATATAGCGTTTCCAGATGCTTGATGAAATATCTTCAAAAATACTTGGAATAAAATAACTTTTAGCTTCTGCATCACACCCCATAAGTTCTGTAAATATAACTATCATATCTTCACGTGTTAACATAGAATTTATTGATAAACTATTTTTACTTATGCCTAAATCACCTAAAATAGATAAATATGTTTGTAAATTAGCTGAAACTTCTCCAAGTCCTATAAATACATCATCATCTACTAGAGTATTATTTGAATTTAATAAACAATCAATAGTAATTTTGTACAATACTCTATTTTGATTAGCTGTTGTGAGTAACAGCGTATTTGACCCATCAGACTCTATTTTTAAAACAGGTACTTCTAATTTAGATCCATATTTTTCTTTTATACTAATCTTTAACTTCGATATATCAAACGAATCATTCATAGTAACTTTTACTTTATTACTAGCAGTACTAGTAGATAAAATTATACTAATTTTTTTAACCTCAACAGTTAATGTTTTACTACTTTTAGCTCCATCAGAGTCAGTAGCTGTATATACTACTTTATAAATTCCTTCTTTATTTGTGTCTACATTTCCAGATATTTTAGGAGTTATCTCTCCATCTTCTACATCAATTGCAGTAACTCCTTGACTAGAAAAATCATCTCCTACCATCAATTTTCTATAACTTCCACCAGTAATTTTTATTACTGGATTATGATTTGTAATTTTTATTAAACCAAATTCTTTTGCTAATATAAGTGCATTATTTTTATTTACATCGCTTAAATTATTAATTGTAGCCTCTATTGTAATATTTATCGTAGCAACTAGCGCTTCAGACAGATCATTAATATCCTTAAGTTCTTCGCTAGTTAAAAGAGTTGAACTTTTTCTTATAGAAGATAACAATTCTACTAATTTAGCTGTCACATCTGATTTTACTCCAAATTTTTCATTCGAGTATATTCCTGTTTCTGTATTATATGTTTCGCTTCCGATTCCACTCGACATAATAACATCAAATACTTTCTTTAACACTGCTACTTTTGTATGACCATAATATTCATACTTATCAAGTTCATCCCGCGTCTCAATAGGAAGAGCATTATACATATTATCCCATAGTATTTTAATTTGATCTTCATATTTGAAGTATTTTTGATAACCTTCTGCATCATTATCATCTAAAATATTTAATAGTAATTCTTTTGAATTCACCATTGTAGCTATTAAAGACAATACAGCATCATCAGAAAAACCATATTTTTTTAAAACGTTTTTGGTTGTTTTATCTTTTTGTATACCTTCGTCAATATCGTTTATAATTGATAGTACTTTTATACCTAAAAAAACTTTTGATTTTTTAAAACTATTTTTAAAAATATTATTCTCTAAAAGTTTACTATACTTATCAAAACTTCTTGCATAATTTATCTCAGTAAAGTACATCTTTACATTTTTTTTATTACCTTCTATTGTTTTAAAGTTTGAAAATAGGCCTTCATTATAGTTCTCAATACGAACACTTATATTTTTTAGATTATTAATACTAAGAGGTGCTAATGCAAAATCACCTTTTGATGAGTGAGTGATTAATAAATCACCATCATCCCATTTTAAGAATATATCAGAATTTGGCATTAGTATACCTTTACTATCTAATGCTAAAATCTTGATTGTAGGTTCTTGAAAATTAACATTTCCAATATCCATTCCACTTGAAAAATCTTTACCGCTCAAATTTATTTTTAAAGAATTTGCATTAAATTTATCATTTAGCGGAATTACATATAGGTATTTTGCATTATTAATACCTTCCAACTCACTAATGTTTGTAATTAATTTCCCCTGATCTATAGTAAATTTTTTCCCATATATTGCACTATTATTTGTAGCAATACAAAGTTCAACTTGACCTGTATATAAGTTGGCGTTTTTATCTAAAACATTCATTGTTATTTTAGGTTTTATTCCACTATCATTAGTAACAATTACATCTTTTGTAGTTGAATATTTACCTAAAACTCCAAAGTCAGCGCTTATTTCTAAAGAATAATCTCCGCTTTTTATAGGAACATTAAATTTATTCCATACACTCGAAAAACCATCTTGTTTCACTATTTTTTTTGTTTTTTTGTTTTTCCATTTTAAAGTAAATATATTTTTTTCATTATTACTATTTCTAATATCTAATTTATTTTCATATTGATCTTTAATTTCTAAAATATCTCCAATTCTTATGTTTTCATTAATATCAAATTTATCTTTTGAAATATTTAACATTATATTTTTTCCTAGTGAAATTGTTTTAGAATCTGTATTAAATGGTCCTTTTATAAAATACTCGTAAGCAAGAACTCCACGATCAATATCTATTTCGATATTTTCTACATCTTTATTTATAACAAGATTATTCATTTCTAAATAAGGATGTATATTTACAGCATAGGCTAAATTTGTATAAAATTTAGGAGTAGTAAATAAATAAGCACGATCATATAGGTCACCTAAATCAACTGCTAGTTTACATACATTGTTAATCGTAATTACTTGACTTGTATTACCTAGACCAGTAACATTATCTAAAAAATAATTTTTTGATTCTCTATACTCTTTATTTTTATCGTGAATATTTAACATATATTTACCATCTGGTAAATATAATTTATAGGATTCTTCATTTAAACCAACATTAAAATTCCAAAATTCACCTATGTAAAGTCCGCGATTTAAAAAATTTAAATACACAATAATAGACACATCACTATTTTTATGAAAATTTGCAGTATCTAATGTGTACACATTAGTTAAATCACTAATATTTTGTGATTTACTTTGTCCATTTTTCGTAAATTCCTGAGCAAATTGATAGCAATTTAATCCATTTTTATAAGAATACGTGATAATGAATTTCTTATATTTTGTAAAGTCAAGATTTTTTACTACAAACTCATATGAATCATCCGTCTTTTTTGTAAGTTTCATAGGAAGTTCATTTGAATCAAAACTTTTTTCAACATAAACTTTGTCACCTAGGTCCATAATTCCTACAACATTCACTTTTTTTATAGCTAATCCATTTGGTTCAGCAGGTATTCCATCAATTTTAAAAGTTATTACACCATCATTTATCTCTGATGGTACAGTTGCAAAATTCACTGCACTAAACATAAAGATAAATAAGGTAAAAACCACAACGTACTTTAATTTTTTCAATCTGTCTTCCTCCCAATTAACATTATCAACTTTTTACAATTTTTTAGAGTTCTAGTAATCCAATTTCTTAAACATTAAAACTCTTAAAAAGCACTTGATTAAATTTTGAATGAAATAAAATACTCCTCAAAAACTAAAAAAATCATTTATGTTTACATATAGCAATATTGCTAATTTAAAACACAAACAACTAAATTGTACCATTAATAATTTTTTAACGCAATGATTTTTTGTATAATTATAACATTTTATGAAATCGTTGATTAATATGGTGGTTTTTCGACATTTTTCGACATTTTTCGACAAATTTCGATAATGTAATTTCGTTTTTCTATATGAAAATTAGAAATTATAATCCAGGGGCTGTAGAGTTCTTGATTTCCCTCATCAAGGGAATCTTAGAACTCTTAGCCATCGGACAAAAGAACGAAAAACCTCTTTCGGTGAGTAAACTCACCTTCGCTGTTTTTTATTTTCCTTTTTAATAAATAATTTTTTCAGTGCTGCCCCACCCAAGCTTCGCTTGGCTTTGACGCATCATCTTTCTTCAAATATTTGCAGTGGATTGTCAACATTAATTAAGACAGTTTTTTATCAGACATTATAGTTTTATATTCAATGGGTGTTAAATAATCTAAAGACCCATGAATTCTCTTGTTATTATACCAATTTACGTAATCAAATAACTCTAATTCCAATTCTTCAAAACTCTTAAATATTCTATTAAATGCAAATTCTGTTTTTATAATTTTATATGTTGCTTCTGCTACTGCGTTATCATAAGGACAGCCTTTTTTGCTCAAAGATCTCTTAATATTAAAATTTAATAATACTTCATCTAACAGTTTATTTTTAAATTCACTTCCACGATCTGTATGAAAAATTTCTATATTATGTAATGGCTCTTTTACTCTTGTAAGAGCTTTATATACAAGCTTTGCAGTCTTATTCTTACCTGCTGCATATCCTACTATTTCACGATTAAATAAATCTAATATTAGGCATATATAATTCCATTTACCATTTACATTAACGTAAGTTAAATCACTTACTACTACTTCAAGACACTTTTTGTCATCAAACTCTCTTTTAACTAAATTTTCAATTTTATCTTCATTAACTTTTGATTTTGTTACTTTATATTGCTTAATTGTATATGATGAAATAAGGTTGTATTTTTTCATTATTTTGCCTATTTTCTTTCTTGAAGCTATCACCTGACTTTGGAACATAAATTTGCAACTAATAATGAGTTATTGTTGATATTTCAATATTTCTCATTATTTTTTTGTATTTCTTTCCTCACAACTTGCCGTGAGGAAAGAAATGATGTATAATATATATAAAGGAGAATATGTATGTATATTAGTAAATCTAAATCAAGAAATGGAAAATATTATATTTCTATTGCTAAAGGGATTAGAAATCCTGAAACTAAAAAATCAAAAAAAATAATGATTAAAAGCTATGGTTCACATGACTTAAATTCAAAAGAAGGAAAAAAAGCTTTAGCAAAAGCAGAAGTTGATTTAAAAGAAATGATTAGGTTCGAAAAAGAAGCTAAAGGATTTAAATCATTTAAAGATTTTATAGCTAATCAAAAACTTTCTCTTAATAATAAAAATATTGGCTATTTACCATATCTATCAATCTTTAATGAGTTGAAGTTACCTAGATTTTTTAACAAATTAACTAAAGACTCTAAACTAGAGTATAACTTTAGTGATATGATGTTTTATCAAATATTAGGACGATTATTTAATCCTGCTAGTAAACATGAAGTAGCTAAAAGAAAAGATGATTTTCTTTATGATTTCAGTTTCATAAATAATGACAATATTTACTCAAGTCTAGATGTTTTTTCTGGATTTAATAAACATAAATCAAAAGAATTATCTGAAAAATGTACAGTTATTAATGATATGAATGCTCTTATATCAACTGTAGATGATGAAGTTAAAAAGATACTAGAATCAAATATCAACAATACTTTACAAGAGATTGATGTACTTACAGAATCGTATGATGAGAATTTTAAATTGACTGAAAACAAATTATTTAAGCATCTTAATAAAACTATAGATAAAATTATACCAGAAAGAAATATGTCATTTGCTCTTTATGACTGCACAACTTATTACTTTGAGTCATTTATTGAAGATGAACTTAGAGAACGTGGAATGAGTAAAGACAATAAAAGAAATGAAACACAAGTAGTAATGGGATTATTAATTGATTCTGATGGGATTCCAATCTCATATAAGCTATTTAGAGGAAATGAACATGAACTTCATACAATGGAAAAGGTTATTGATGATGTCCTCCATAATTATAAAATAAAGGATATTGTCATTGTTGCAGATAGAGGCTTAAACTCAAAAAAAAATCTAAAGATGATTAGAGACAAAGGTTTAAATTATATTGTTGGTTCAAAGTCTAGTTCAGTTCCTGATAAAATTAAAAAGACAAAGTTTGATCAAACTTGGAATATTACATCTGGGAAAGATTCTAAATATAGAAGTGGTTATATCACAGCTATTCGAACAGCTTCACATGAAGGTGAAAATTATAAAGAGTTGGTAATCAAGAAATATTCTGATTTATACAAAGAACGTGAAATGATTAAGCAAAAAAAGACAATTGAAAAGGCTCAGAAAAATTTAAAAGACTTCACAAAAAATGCAACTGCCAAATCAAAGAGTAGATATTACAAAGCTACTGAAAATCCTAAAGAAAAAATACTAGTAGAAATAGATGAAGGAAAAATATCAGCAGAACGAGAAAATTTTGGATATTTTTATATAGTTACAAACAAGTTAGCTATGGATCCAGTATCGATTATGAAAGCATACAGGTCACTTTATAAAATTGAGGAATCGTTTAGGATATTAAAAACGAACATAGAAGCAAGACCTGTATATCACTTTAAATCAAGACGTATTAGATCACATTTCCTTGTTTGTTATGTAGCCCTAGTCCTTCAAAGATTATTGGAATACAAATTAAAGAAGGTTGAAATTAAATTATCAACACATGAAATAATAAATGGATTATCAAATTTTAAATTAGCTGAAATAGATTATGGAATAGACAAATTGTATATGATATCAGATAAGTTATTAAAAAGTGATATAAATAAGAATATATTTAAATTTAAAGATAGTATTACATTTAAGGATACAATTTCAAAAATAATTAATAAAATGTAGTGAGTTTTGCACAAAACTTAAAAATGCTATAAACCTTGATTTTCAAGTGATTATAGCATTTTTTTAGTTAAATGATGTTCCAAAGTCAGGATTTTGTTACTTTATATTGCTTAATTGTATATGATGAAATAAGGTTGTATTTTTTCATTATTTTGCCTATTTTCTTTCTTGAAGCTATCATATTTACTTTTGAAAGTTCTTTTTTTATTTTTCTTGTACCATAGGCTTTTCTATTACTTTTGAAAATTTCTATAATTCTATTTTCTAAAATACTATCTATTTTTATTGTTTTTTTTTCGTAATAATAAGTTGACCTTGCTATTTTAAGAACCTTACACATGGCGCTAATACTGTACCTATCTTTATTTGCATTTATTACTGCTATTTTCGTCCCATTATTAGCGCCGCTTGCTTTTAAGTGATTTCTAGGTGCTTTAGCACCTTAGAGGAACTTATCCTTTAGGGCAAATATCATTTTCCATTTTTAACTGTTGGTTTTCTTTTCGTAATTTATCAAGTTCTTTATCTTCATCACTTTTATTATCTTTAGCTTTAAATGATCCAGTAGTATTATAGTCTGTAATCCATTTATAAACAGTAGAACGTGCTATATTGTATTCATTTACAACTTCTATTTGCGGTTTACCATTTTTAATTAAATTAACTATCTGAACTTTAAATTCATCTGTATAATGCTTATTTTTTTTTGACATGATTACCTCCGTTTTCTAATTATTTTTAGTTTATCATGTCCGAGTATTTGTTGTCTAATTAAGTATATCCTATCCATTCTTCAAATATTTGCAGTGCCGCCCCACCCAAGCTTCGCTTGGCTTTGACGCATCATCTTTCTTCAAATATTTGCAGTGCCGCCCCACCCAAGCTTCGCTTGGCTTTGACGCGGGCATTCTGCCCTATGACAAAAGGAACGAAAATCGCTTTTGGTGAATAAATTCACCTCACTCTTTTCGTTCCTTTTGTCGCACTGCTTTTTTTCTTCGCGCTAGTTATATATCCCGTGTAACATTGCTACTGCTTCTTCTTTTGTTATATCTGATTTTGGTTTTAATCCGTCTTTGTTATCCATGATTTGTAATTCATCTAGTAAGGCTAGGCTATCTTTCGACCAATCTGATGTATTATCGTTATCATCATATTTTGCTAAATCATTTGCCATACTTGAGTTTTTAACGTTTCCTTCATATTTCGTAAGTGCTGACGCTATTAGTGTTCCTACTTCTTCTCTTGTCATTTCTTTATCTGGATTAAAATTTCCATCTCCTGTTCCATTTATTAATCCATTTTCATATGCTAGTTTTATTTCTTTATAATATGGGCTATCTTTATCAACATCTTTAAATTCTTTTCCTTCTCCATTTTCATCCAAATTATATGCTCTTACTATCCATGCTGTAAACTCTGCCCTTGTTACTTTTGCATCTGGATTAAATGTATCTTTCTTATCTAATATCCCTTTTCCTAGCATTTCATTTATTTCATCTTTTGCCCATGAATTATCTACATCACTAAAATGTTTTGTTGTTTTTAGTACTGTATATTTACTTAATCCAAATCTATATGTTGTTATTGAATCTGTAATCGGATCATATCTTCCACCAACCGGTTCCCACTCTCCTGTTTTTTCATTTAATCTATGAACTACAAGATATTTCTTTTTCTCTTCTTTTGTAAGGTTCATTCCTAAATTATCTAATTTAAATGTGAGCTCTATTGGTTTTTTAAATGAATGTTTTTTTTCATTATCGACATATATATTTACATCTGTAATTATTGGTTTACCAATAAATTCGGTGCTTTTAGGTAATTCTCCAACCACTTTTTTCTCATAATTCATTTTTACTTCAAATTTCTTATCGGCTTTAAGCATTTCATCAGTTCCAACTGATACTTTAACATCATTTTGTTCGAATCCTACTTTTTTAATCCCTGCAGCTTTAATCTCTTCTATTACATCTTTATGAATAGATGTTTTTATTTCTTTTGTAGTTTTATCTCGAACTAAGGTTAATACTATTTCTGGTTCTATAGGTTTAACTACTTTATCTCCTAGAACTTTATCAAGAGAATCATTTACTTTCTCAACATCTTTTTTGTAATTATCTAGTTTTTCTTTTAAAACACTATGGAAGGTAGAACCTTTAGTTATTTCTCCACTATAAGGTACATAAATTTTACCCATAGTTTTAACACTTTCTTCAGAAAGTTTTCTTGAGGTTTTTCTAAGTTCTTTAGCATCTTCAGATGTTTTATCAATTTCATCAACTACTTTACCAATTTTATCTAAATATGATGTTGTATATTTAACTCTAAAATCTCTATTATTTCTATCTATTATAGAATTTTGTACCTGAGTAGTTAATTTGACTAAATTGTCTACATCTTTTTTAACTAATTCTTTAGTTTTAAGTGAATTTGCCATATTATTTACAAGATTAACCGATAAATCCAATAAACTATCACTTGCATTATTTTGAAGTTTGCTAGCTAAATCAACAACGGCATCATCTACTCTATTGGTAAATTCCTCTTCGCTTAAATTACTTGGCAAAGTAACGTCTACTGGCGGAACATATACAGTTTCTGAACTTCCACTTGTAGAAGTACCACTAAGAATATCTATGTTCGCATCTATTAACGTTCCTAATTCATCTGTGTAATAAATACTTGGACTATACAGCAATTTTAAAGAATTTAAAGCTCCACTTCCCACATTATGTTCTTTTATACTATCTCTTAGTTCATATTCTGAACCTATAGTCACATGGTCCGCACCTATATCTAATCCATTGATTTCTTCGCCAGAAGAAACTGTATATTTAAATTTCAATAAAGATACTGTTAAACCATCCCTTATACTATAATTCTCTATAGAATCTAAAAATGCATAAGCTCCATTATTCAACAAAATTTTAATTTCATTATTATAAGGAGGACTTACTTCATTTTCATTTAAATCATATACACCAATCCCAGCGACACTTGAAACGGCATAAATAT
This sequence comes from Helicovermis profundi, assembly GCF_033097505.1. Taxonomy (NCBI): domain Bacteria; kingdom Bacillati; phylum Bacillota; class Clostridia; order Peptostreptococcales; family Caminicellaceae; genus Helicovermis; species Helicovermis profundi. Next base: position 3,046,491 of record NZ_AP028654.1, read on the forward strand.
CTATAGTCTCACCTACAGTAATTGCCGCTGAAGACGTTGTAGTAGTATATATTAGCACTAGGGGTTTAACTAACGATTCTGTAGAAATTATTATATTCGATTCCGGTAAAATTTCATCTGAATTTGGATAAGTAGTATCGTCATCGTAGTATTCAAGATTTTTTCCCTCTAATGCATTTACACCTAAATCATAACCACCACTATTATCTCTGAGTTTATAACCAGTTTCTACCTCTATATTGTAACTTCCTATATCTAGTTTTTGACTATTATCAGTATCCTTAACTGTATATACAAATTTTAAAACAGTATATTTACTTGGATATGAAGACCCAGAATAGTCTAATATATCTTTATCACCTATATTTGTAAGGTAAGCCTCTCCTCCATTATTTAAAACTATTTTTGCCTTTGTATAATCTGTGCTAATATTTTCGCCGTTGTATAAATTTAATCCACTTTGGCCAGCAACTACATATATATCAACTGTATCATCAACAGTTATAGCAGATCCTGTTGTAGTTGTATATAATCTTGAAGCAGTGTAGTAATCGTTATTAGCTTCTATTTTAATAGAAGAATTCTGCATAGAAGAATCTAAACTTGGAAACATCTCGCTTGAATATTTAATTGTTTCGCCATTTAATGATTTAAGACCATAGGTAAAACTACTATTTATTTTTCTTAATGAATAGCCACTCGCAATTTCCATATCGTCATTTTCCAATGCTAATTGATTAGTATTCTCGCTAGAACTAGAACCTACTGTATACTGAAATTTTAAAAAAGTAATTGGAAGTGTCTGTCCTAAATACGAAACCGATGAATCCTGAATGCCAACTAAATTAGCGTATGCTCCATTGTTAAGTTTAAGCCTTACATATGAATAATAATTTGTTGATTCTACGTTAATTGTGGAATAAAGTTTTACCGAATCTGTTCCTAATGCAACATATATATCAACGGTACTTCCTGCCGATAGTGTGCTATCAGTTGTTGTTGTGTAAATTTTTGATACTGCTTTATAATTACTATTTGTTGTATCGACATTTAGATTAGCAGGAGATAAATTGCTATTATCTACGCATTTTTCTACCTCACTATATCCTAATTTAAGTATATCAGTTCCATCATTTAAAGTCCCTACTCCAAAAGTGTGCGAACCGTCACTAGTTCTAAGATAACCGTCTGATACCATTATATCTTCTGATCCTATATTTAAGCCTGTTATGTACTCACCATATCTAACAATATACTCAAACTTTAAATATGTTGCAATTGAATCTGAAGATATTTCTGTCAAATATGCATATGCATTATTATTCAATTGAATTTTAGCTCCATTTTTAACATTAGTTCTTGGAGTTCCTGTAGTTGAACTATCATATAAATTAACATCAGGTTCAAGCTTTACATATATATTTAAAGTGTCACCCTCAAAGAGCGTCTTTCCTAATGTGTTATCATAACCAGTAGTGTAAACAGCTGTAGGATTAACTTGAGGACTACCAAGAGTAACATTTGAAGCACTTAGAGAACCTATTAATTCATCTGAAATCGGAGTAACTTCAGAGTATTTTAAATGCATATGACTTGATCCAGTTGGATCTAAACTTGAAGGCATCAAAGCATAAGCATTATCAATATCTCTTATAGTATAACCAGTTTCTAAAATTATATCTTTTTCAGTTTGATCTAAATCTAAATTTGCTATATCCTCACCAGAAGTAAAAGTATACTTAAATTTTAAATACGAATGAGATTCTTCACCGCTATTATAATCCATATCGGCTATACTTATTAGATCAGCAAATGCACCGTTATTAAGTTTTATTCTTGCTTTAGTTCCAAAATCCTGAGTTACTTCATATCCATTAGGATCAAAAAGTTTCATATAAGGTGATGAAGTTTTTACATATATATACACAATACCACCATCAGAAATAGTTCCTGTAGAATCTGTATACACATTAAATATTGAAACACCTTCTGGAGTACCTGCATATGACATTTCTTTTTCATATAATGGCATTAATATTATACTAATCATAAAGAATGTCACAATAATTTTAAAAATCGTTTTTCTTGAAAAATTCATAAATATTCTCCCCCTAATCATAATTTTTATCAAACTTTTTTCGAAAATATTTTTTATTTTATACATATACTTATTTAGTTACTTTCCCCATTAATAACTAAACTATTTTTACATTATATCATTTTTAGTATTTTTTAATATAGTTTTTTACAATAACCCTCGGCTTATATATCAATAATTTTTTGGATATATATACTGATAAAGTCATATATATAATTTGTCTTATATTTTTAATACATACAAATATTTTAACATTATATTATAAGTAACACTACAATAATATATACCTTTTTATATGATAATTAAACAATTATATTTTTCAATATTAAATAAAATTTCTAATATTTTTTCTCAAATTTCTAAAAAAAAGTGTTATTATTACTATATAATAATATTTTTTTAGTGCAAGAGACTTATAGGAGGAAACAATGAAAATTGCAATTATTGGCGCTGGAAACGGTGGAACTAAACTTTTAAATTTTTTTATGAACAATGAGTCTTCTGAGGTAATTCAAATTATTGATCAAAATTTTGACTCTCCTGGTATAAAAACAGCAAAAGAAAATCATATTCAGTGTTCAACTGATATTAACGATGTAAATGAAAAAGTAGATTTAATAGTAGAGGCAACTGGTAGTTCATTTGTTGCAGAAAAGTTATTTGAACTCTATGGTCACTCAAAAAAAATAATTAGTTCGGAGCTTGCAGCTATTATTATGGGCGTTATTGATGAGCAAGTTCAAAACACTAATAAACTTAGTGAACAACTTGAAATAATTCAAAATACTTCTACTAGTCTAGAAGATCAAATGAATAATCTTAATGATTTTTCTAGTTCTTTAAATAATATAAGCAAAAAATTAGTAATTTCTTCCAATGAATATAAAAAATATATTGAGCAAACAGATACTACAATTAAAGCAGTCAATAAAATAACTCAGCAAATAAAAATACTTGGACTTAATGCAAATATTGAAGCTGCCAGAGCTGGTGAACACGGAAGAGGTTTTGCTGTTGTTGCTACTGAGGTTCAAAAATTATCTAATATAACTTCTGATTTTGCTATGGAAATTTCTAAGCTTCTTGAATCTATGGGTGTTGAAAACACCAAAATTTCTGACGAAATTGAAAGTCTTGGAAAAGTTACTATTAAACAAACGGAAACATCTGAGGCACTAACACACGTTGTTGAAACTCTTAAAAGCGAACTTATAGTTTAAAAATAAAAAAGTACTACTAGTAAGTATTCCAACAACGGATTGCTTACTAGTAGTACTTTCTTGATAAATTAATGTTCATTTATAATACTCATATTATAAATTCAAAATTTTTTTTATCTCTTTTACTTCCTCTAAAGTTAATTTTGTAATTTTCGTTACAAACTCTACATCTGACCCTTCTTTCAATAATTCTTTATTGTCAACAATTTCAACTCCAACCAATCTCTCTATTCATTTCCGATCTAAAACTGCATTCAGAAAAGCAATCAAATTATCTAAAACATCCTCTTCGCCAAACAATTTTTTAAATACAAAATCATTTAAAGGTCTTAACCTTTCCACACAAATCATTCATTTATATTTTTATTATATACCCTTTTTTCTCAAAAATAAATCAATTAAAAAAGCTTATACCATTAAAGATTCTAAATATATTAGTATCTAAAAAATATAAACCTTTCTAACACGTCTTTATTCTTTACTAATTCATAAACATACAAACTCTCTTACTTTAGTAAAATTTCACCTACTCTCAATTATTAAATCCACACATTTTTTACATATGTATTTACCTTTAAATTCAATAAGATATTCTTTTTCTCCACAAATCTCACAAATTTTTTCCTTGTCTTCAACCTTAATATTATTTTCCTCTGCGTACATAGTTACCTCCGATTTTTTTTTTAGAAGTAAAAGAAAAGATGTTTTTTGAATTTTCAGAAAATTCAATTCGTCTTATTTTGCACCGGAATAATTATTGTTCATTTCTTCCTTTTTTTACTTTTACTCCTTCTATGTTTAAATGTTATCATATATTCAAAGTCTATGCAATATATTAAAAAATTTATATGTTATATTCTTAACATTTTTTATAAATTAAAAAAAAGAGCACGTTTATTGCTAAAACGTACCCTTTTTCACCATATAAATTATAATAAATTATATATCTAATTTATTGTAATTTTAACAATATGAAAAATAATAGATTAAAGATTAAAATACATTTATTTATCCGATGCCTTAGAGTTCTAATACCCCCACTTCTAAAAAAAATGGGGGATAAAGAACTCTAAAAAGGCCCTGGATTATGTTTTCTAAGATTCAGTGGGAGTAAAAACTCCCTCTGAATCCAAGAAATTCATTTATAATTTTAATTCTTTTTTTATTTCATTAACTTTATTTAAAGATAATTTTGATATCTTAACAACAAAATCCACATCTAATCCCTCTTTCAGCAATTCTTTTGCAACCTCAATTGCTTTTTCTTTTATACCTTCTTTTATACCTTCTTTTATACCTTGCTTTCTTCCTTCGTCTTTACCGCGCTCTATTCCTGTATCAATTAAGTTTGCCCTATCTAACCTTGTTCTCTCACGTGCTTCATAGAGTTCCATTGTATATTCATCTGACGATAAATATTCTAATCTCTTTTCTGCTGCTTTAATGTTTTTATCCATTTTTATCAACTCCTTAAGATTTTCCTCAGAAATATCCTTATTAAAAAATGTTAACCATCTTTGTAAACTATCCTCAGATAAATTCTTATGCTTCATTTTATTAAACTTAGGAATTTCAATAAAATGTATTTCTAATAAATCATTAAGTTTATAATTTTTATTTTTATCTTCCCATATATGAAAACATGTATGAAATTCTTCTAATTTTATATATTCAAAATTTAATATGTTAATTGTTATGACTTTTGACAAATCATTGTATTTGTCTCCCTTTGCAATTGTTTTGTTAAATAATTTTCCCCAATAATATAATGTTCTCTTTTCCATATTGCTTTGATTCAGTAATTGAACTTCTATATTTATTTCTGTTCCATTTTTTGTCTTTGCTCTAACGTCTAATATCGACGCCTTTTCATCTATTATATCTCTAGTCAATTCTTTATTATCAACAATTTCGACTCCTAAGAGTCTTTCTATTCCTTTTCTATCTAAAATAGCATTTAATAAAGCTGTTAAATTGTCTACAACTTCTTTTTCTCCAAATAATTTTTTAAATACAAAATCATTTAACGGTCTTAATCTTTCCACAAAATCATTCCTCTATATTTTTATTATACACCCTTTTCTTTCAAAATTAAATTAGGTGTAATTTGATTATATAGGAATAATTTGTAAATTTATATTTCTTTTATATTACATTTTTTTACAACTGCTATTTGCCGACCTGTCGAACCTTCGGTTCGCCTAGCCGAGGGCATTCTGCCCTATGCAAAAATGGAGAAATCCCGCTCTCGGTGAATAAATTCACCTTCGCGGGTTTTCTTTCCGCTAGTTATTTTGCAGTGCCGACCTGTCAAACCTTCGGTTCGCCTAGCCGAGGGCATTCTGCCCTATGCAAAAATGGAGAAATCCCACTCTCGGTGAATAAATTCACCTTCGCGGGTTTTCTTTCCGCTAGTTATTTTGCAGTGCCGACCTGTCAAACCTTCGGTTCGCCTAGCCGAGGGCATTCTGCCCTATGCAAAAATGGAGAAATCCCGCTCTCGGTGAATAAATTCACCTTCGCGGGTTTTCTCCATTTTTGCGCACTGCTTTTTTACCATTCGAGTATGACTTTTCCTGATTTTCCGGTTCTCATTATGTCGAAGCCTTCTTGGAATTTTGTATAGTGCATTTTATGTGTTATTACTTTTGATACGTCTAATCCTGACTCTATCATTGCAGTCATTTTATACCATGTTTCGAACATTTCTCTTCCATATATGCCTTTTATATGAAGTCCATTAAATACTATTTTATTCCAATCTACTCTCGTATCTGGTCCTTGTATTCCTAGCATTGCGATTTTCCCGCCATGACTCATATTTTCTATCATTGTATTTAGAGCTGATGCATTTCCTGACATTTCAAGTCCTACATCAAAACCTTCTTTCATTCCTAATTCTTTCATTACATCTTCAAGTTTTTCTTTCATTGGATTCATTATTCTAGTTGCACCTAATTCTTTTGCAAGTCCAAGTCTATAGTCATTTACATCCGTTACTACAACATACCTTGCTCCTGCATGTTTTGCTACTGCAGCTGCCATCATTCCTATTGGACCAGCTCCTGTAATTAAGACGTCCTCTCCGACTAAATCAAATGATAACGCTGTATGAACTGCATTTCCAAGTGGATCAAATATACTTACTATATCCTCATCAATATCTCCATCAACTAACCATACATTGGTCATCGGTATTACTGCATATTCTGCAAATATTCCGGTTCTATTAACTCCTATACCCTGAGTATTTTCGCATAAATGTCTTCTTCCTGCTAAACAGTTTCTACAATGACCACAAACTACATGTCCCTCACCTGAAACTGTATCTCCTACTTTATAATCTGAAACCTCTTCTCCAACTTCAACAATTTCTCCAACGAATTCATGACCAATTGTCATTGGCACTGGAATAGTAGCTTTAGACCATTCATCCCAGTTATATATATGAACATCAGTTCCACAAATTGCTGTTTTTTTCATCTTCACAAGCACATCTCTTTTGCCTATTACAGGAACATCAACTTTTTCTAACCACAAACCTTCTTTTGCATATTTTTTTACCAATGCATCCATTTTTTTCGCCATTAAAATTGCCCTCCTTATGATTTCAAGTTCATTATAATACGAAATATAGGTTTTTACAACAAGAATGTTCGCCACGCGCACACATGTACAAGGCATGCAGATTGTGTGCAAATACTCCTTACCTAATGATCCAATGTTTAGCTTTAGCTAAACGAGTTCTCTTAAATTGTTTTATTTACTCTAATAAATATACGCCTTAAAACAAAGCTTTAAAACAGATTATTCATTTTTTGTTTTTTTCGTAAGTAAATTTTCACTAATGAATATGCACCTTAAAACAAAGCTTTGAAGCAGATTATTCTTTTTTGTTTTTTTCGTAAGTAAATTTTATCTAATGAATATGCGCCTTAAAACAAAGCTTTGAAGCAGATTATTCTTTTTTGTTTTTTTCGTAAGTAAATTTTATCTAATGAATATGCGCCTTAAAGCAAAGCTTTGAAGCATATTCATTAGATAAAATTTACCCCTTGACAGTTTTATTATATAATTATATTATGTAGGTTGAGTCTAAATGCACATAAATTAAAAATTAATCTTATTACTCAAAGTTTGTAATAAGAAAAAGGAAGATTTAAATATGTAAATAATTTTATATACAAATATATAACTACTAGAAAAATAATAACTTATTAAAAAGGAAGATAAAATGTCTAATAATTTAAATTTAACTACTGAGGTGAATAGAAGAAGAACTTTTGCTATTATATCTCACCCTGATGCTGGTAAGACAACTCTTACCGAGAAATTTTTACTTTACGGCGGAGCAATTCGTGAAGCTGGTTCTGTAAAATCAAGACGTGCAAATAAGCATGCGGTTTCTGACTGGATGGAAATTGAAAAGCAAAGAGGTATTTCTGTTACTTCAAGTGTTCTTCAATTCGAGTACAATAATTATTGTGTAAATATTTTAGATACACCTGGTCACCAAGATTTTAGTGAAGATACTTATAGAACTTTAATGGCTGCAGATTCTGCTGTTATGGTAATTGATAGCTCTAAAGGTGTAGAAGCTCAAACTATCAAATTATTTAAAGTTTGTAAAATGAGAGGTATTCCAATTTTTACTTTTATTAATAAAATGGACCGCCATGGTAAAGAACCTCTAGAATTACTTGAAGATATTGAAAAAGCTCTTGGTATACAATCTTATGCTATGAATTGGCCAATTGGTAACTCTAAAGAATTTAAAGGTGTATTCAATAGACGCGAGAAACAATTTGAAATTTTTGATGGTGGTAATCACGGCCAAGCTATTGCAGGTACTGTGTCTGGTGATATTTCAGACAATAAATTTAAAGATATTCTAGGCGATCACCTTCACGCTCAGGTTATAGAAGAATTAGAATTACTTGATATGGCGGGAGATGATTACAATATCGATAGTATTCTAAAAGGAGAACTTACTCCAGTATTTTTTGGAAGTGCTCTAACTAACTTTGGTGTAGAACCGTTTCTTAAATCATTTTTAAATATATCTACGCCTCCAAAACCTCGCCATAGTAACCACGGCGAGATTAATCCTCTCGATGAAAATTTTAGTGGATTTATTTTTAAAATTCAAGCAAATATGAATCCGTCTCATAGAGATAGAATTGCATTTTTAAGAATATGTTCTGGAAAATTTACAAAAGGTATTTCTGTCAATCACGTTCAAAAAAACAAAAAAATCAAACTATCTCAACCTCAACAATTTATGGCACAAGAATTCAAAACAGTTGAAGTAGCATATCCTGGTGATATAATAGGTATACACGATCCTGGTATATTTTCAATTGGAGATACTTTATGCGAAAATCAATCAAAATTAATTTACGATAGAATACCTCAATTTTCACCTGAACATTTTGCAAAAATTTCAGCAAAAAATTCTATGAAAAGAAAACAATTCCTTAAAGGAATAAATCAACTTGCAGAAGAAGGTTCTATACAAGTATTCAAAAGACCTTTTAGCGGTGCTGAAGAATTAATAATAGGTGTTGTTGGTGTTCTACAATTAGAAGTTTTAGAATATAGACTTAAAAATGAATATAGCGTTGATTTAATTATTCAAAGACTTCCATATAAATTAATTAAAAAAATAGAAAATATTAGATTTGAAGATATTTCGACACCAATGGATTCTATGCTTGCTATTACTGAAAATGATACCATAGTATTTTTACATCAAAATCCTTGGTCAGTTGGTCATCTTGAAGATAGAAATACAGGAATTGTAGTAAAAGAAATTTTTGAATCAAATTAAAATGCTTACATTAAAATCGGATAGGAGGGGAAATTGAATAATTCCCCCGACCTTCCACAACACCGTACATACGGGTCTCGTATACGGCGTTTCCTAAGTTTATGCATTAACAGATTTGTAATAATCAGAAAAGAATAGATAACCAGACTCTCTAAGTCGATTATCTGTGATAGAACAACTTAGTATTTGGCTACCGGCGACTTGCCAGTAGCCTTTTCTAGTATTTGCATACTTAATTGCATTGGAATGGTTATAACCGAGACGCTTAAGCATTCTGTACCTCGTTCTTACTTTCTTCCACCTTTTCCAGATAAACATCCGAAGCCTTCTGCGTAACCACCTGTCAGTACGTTGTAAAAGAGTTTTCATGTCAGCTAGTTTAAAATAATTCACCCAACCTCTAACAAATTGTTTCAGTTTAAGCTTTAAAGCTTCATAACTGATACCTTTGCTTCTTGATGTGATTTCTCTTACTTTCACTTTCATTTTGCCTACATTTTTCTTGTGCACTCTCAGTTTTATACCAACTCTACTTGGATAGAATCCATAGCCTAAGAACTTTATGTGTCCAATGTAAGACACTGAGGTCTTTTCTCTGTTCACACGAAGTTTTAGCTTCTCTTCGATGAACGGTAAAATATGTCTCAGTATCCTTTTAGCGCTCCGTTTTGTTTTTGCAAACAGCAATGCATCATCTGCATAACGAACAAAGCGTATTCCACGACGTTCCAGTTCTTTATCCAATTCATTCAACATAATATTACTGCACAGTGGGCTTAAGTTTCCACCCTGTGCTAAACCTATAGATGTTTCTTCAAACTTTCTATCGACTATTGCTCCTGCTATTAAATATTTGTGAATCAATGAAATGACGCGTCCATCTTTAATTGTTCTTGATAGGATTTCTATCATTTTCGATTGACTCACTGTATCAAAAAATTTCTCTAAATCCATGTCTACAACATATGTGTAACCTTCATTAGCATATTCTTTGCACTTCTTTAAGGCATCATGAGCACTTCGCTTTGGTCTAAAGCCATAACTGCTTTCACTAAATGTTGCTTCATAGATTGGCGATAGTATTTGCTGAATTCCTTGTTGCACCATTCGATCTACCACTGTGTAGATAGGCATTTTATTTACTATTATAACACTTATTATTCTTCAAAATAAACAAAGGACCTACATTAAATAATTGACTAAATTTTAATCAGATTATTTAATATAGGCCCTTTTTATGTTATGCTATCATAAAATAATTAAGAAAGGAAAAAAGACAGAAGAGCCCTTCGAAAGTTTCTTCTGCCTTTCTAAATGCTTACGTAAATCCATAGGATTTTCATAAGTAAGACATATATTATGATAACTATTTTTTCTACAATAATCAAGTCTTTTTCACAAAATTCTTATAATACGATGATTGATCATTTACCGTTTCATCGCCTTTCTTGTAGCTGTGGCCAAAAGGGCTGTCTTATTAAACACGCCTATTATAAACGTTTTATTAAAATTTCTGGTAAATTATACGAACTAAAAATTCTAAGATTAATCTGTAAATGTTGTGGTAAAACTGAATCAGTTCTACCAAGTTGGATTGTTCCTTATTCTCAAATATTATTAAAGGATATTATCACAGTTATTCAGACTTATTTAAAAAAATTACCTTTCGAAAATATTATGATCAACAACTTACTTATTGATGAAAGTAACATTAGATATATTATTCGTCAGTTCAATCGGCACTGGAGAGAGCGATTAGCTGTTTTTAAGATACCAATAAATCATAAATTTACAACTATTATGTCTTTTAAAAAATATAATAGACAGTTTATGCAAATTAAAAGCACTTCAAATATTTTATTTAATAACACCCACATAACTTAGTTTTACGCTTACTTTTTAATGATTTATACTCCTAATAAACTTATAAATACAGGAGGATTTTTTAATGAATAACGATGATAAGCAAAAAATTGCACTTTTTAGGTATAGCATTCTTGCTCCATTAATTAGCGGAACATGTGATGATTCGAAATCTAATAAGGCTTTTTTTCGTGATGCCTCTCATAACACTTATACCAATCCGAGGGGCATGGATACTATTATTTCGGCTACAACTATAGAGCGTTGGTACTATAGTTATCAAAAATATGGTTTTGATGGTCTAATGCCTAAAAGGCGTAATGATACAGGTCAATCAAGAAAACTTGATGATGATATGATAGAGCAAATTAACTATCTTAAAAGTGAATATCCAAGAATTCCTGCTACATTAATTCATCAAAAGTTAATTAGTAATGGCACTATTAACAAAGGTGAAATTTCACTTTCAACAATTAATAGATATGTAAATCAATTAAATAAAAATAATCTTTATACCAATAATAAGGATATGAGAAGATATGAGCGTCCTCATATCAATGAAGTATGGTGTGGTGACAGCAGTGTTGGACCTTACTTAATGATTAATAGGAAAAAACATAAAGTGTGGATTATTGCTATGTTAGATGATGCTTCACGTATGATAACTGGTATTGACGTATTTTTTAATGATAATACAGTTAATGTAATGTCTGTACTAAAATCTGCAGTTTCAAAATATGGAAGACCAAAACGACTAAATTTTGATAATGGATCTTCATATAAAAATAAGCAAATCACCTTACTTGCTGCTCGCATTGGTTCAACGCTTAACTACAATCCACCTTATACACCAACTGGAAAAGCTAAGGTAGAAAGGTTCTTTAAAACCCTTAAACAACAGTGGATGAGTGGACTTAACATGAATGATTTTTCATCACTCGAGGATCTTCGTTTATCACTTTTAATATATGTAAAATCTTACAATCAAAAGATTCATAGTTCTTTAAACGGATTATCACCAATGGACCGTTTTTTTAGTGAATCAGCGCTTATCAAAAGATTAAGTGAAGATCATATTTATAAAAGTTTTCTACTTGAAATAGAGCGGCGAGTTTCAACAGATAATGTAGTTGTAATTAATGAAGTGGAATATGAAGTGCATTATAGATTTTCTAAACAAAGAATTACTTTAAGGTATTCACCTGATATGAAAAATATTTTTATATTAGATAAATATACAGGAGATTTAACGCCTATTAAGTTACTAAATAAGCATGAAAATTCTAAAATCAAACGTGAAAAAGTTAAATTAACAGGAGGAAAAAATTAATGGATTATACAAGTCGTTTTGGGTTAGATTTTAACCCATTTATAAAAAATAGTAAAGAAATAATAATTGAAACATCTGAATACAAAGAAACTTTGTTAAGACTTAATATACTACTTGAAACTAGAGGATTTGGTCTTATTACAGGATCACCTGGAAAAGGTAAAACAACTATTATAAGAAGTTGGTCTAAAATACTAAATCCTTCACTTTTTAAGGTTATTTATAGTTCATTATCAACTCTAACTGTAGCTGAATTTTATAAAAATTTAGCTCAGCAATTAGGTTTAGAGCCAATGATGAGAAAAAATGATAATTTTAAGATAATTCAAAATGAAATTACTAGATACGCTGTTGAAAAACGCATAACTCCGGTTATTATTATTGATGAAGCAAATTACATTAATAATGGTATACTAAATGATTTGAAAATTCTTTTCAATTTTGAAATGGATTCAAAAGATCGTGCAGTTGTATTATTAGTTGGACTTCCAAATATAAATAATACTCTTAGATTAGTATCACACGAACCGCTAAGACAAAGAATAACTATGAATTATCATTTAGATGGACTAAATAAAGAAGAAGCTAGAAGCTATATAAAAAATAAACTCATCGGAGCTAATTGTCATGTAAATATTTTTAGTGAAGGAGCCTTAGAAGGCATAATTAACTCTTCAAATGGTATACCAAGAATTATTAATAAAATATGTAATGCATGCTTATTAATAGGTAATAATCAAAATATTACAGATATTAATAACGATATTGTAATGATGGCGGTTAATGAAACTGAATTAGGATAAAAAATAATAAAACTATGATTTAGTTATTTAATCATGGTTTTATTTCATTTTAAAACACATTATTTAACATGAATAAGCTACATCAATAAATTTGAATATGCTATTTTTTTAGCTATTTTTAACGTAATTTAATTTGAAGAATCCAACATCAAATAATTTGACAATCAACACCACTGTTGGTATTCCCAACTGTCGTTTCTTTCCATTGTCTTTCGGTATTTCTACTCGTCGAACTGGTTGCGGACGGTATTTTCCATCCAGTATGGCCTTTTTCAACTCATCTCCATTGTCTTGCAAATGTTGTAGAAGATGCTCTACTTCCATTCCATCAACGCCGTGAGAACCTTTATTCTTTTTCACCTGTTTATAGGCTTTATTCAGATTTGCAGATTCTAAGATTTGTTCTAAAAGTCCATTTGCATCTCTGTCGGCATCGGTGATGTTGTTTTCAGTTATCCTCTTTTCGGTAAGCACTCTGTCATACCCTTCGTGTGCCGCACTAGCTCTCCGACAGTAGTCATTGTCACTACAATATTTTCTGCTTTTCTTCATCCCGATTTCGGTAACATTCATTGACTTTCACCTCCTTAGGTTCAACCCTTCATGACTTCATAGGCGAAGTCACTAATATGGTATCGGCTGACTTCTCATGATAAATCTTATTTCAACCACGATTCACACAAATGTTTCACATGTCCATGAGATCTCCCCAGGTAAGAACACAATCTTTCTCTCCATGTATCTGCCACATTTACGCTGTTGATTCCGAGTAGTTATTGGACTTTGATTTGTTTAGCAACCTTATCCATCAACTTGCGCCTTATGTGATTTCTGTTCGTCAGACCAGAGATTTGCCGCCGGCTTCCTTCAGATTCCTCGTCACCAAGGACACCCTTGCCATAAGCTATACACTTCCCACTACTAGGGTATGTTAGGGACTTTCACCCGTTAGATTGTGCCCATGCTGGGCACACTAAAAAAAATAAGTAGATGGGTAGTATTATCCATCTACTTATTTTTTTATGTATCTTTCTCTTTTATTCAATTATTAGAATTCTAAAGTTCATTTATATATCCTTTTCTATAGCACTGCAAAAGTTCTTTAAGTATTAAAATTGATTTTTTTAGCTCTTTTCCATCATCAGTATCTGCAACTAAAACTCTTTTTTCCTCTTCTTTTATATATACCTCTTTTGGAAGCATATCATAGTTATTATAAATAGACTCTGTAAATGACAAAAATGGTTTATGCGAAACCAGAGCTATATTTTGTGAATTGTAAGTCAATGTATATCCCGCAATACCAGTTATTTTTTGATATGCTTTTGAAAATCCCCCATCAATTACCAATAGTTTTCCCTTTGCCTTTACAGGATTTTCGCCCTTTGCAGTTTTTACTGGAACATGCCCATTTACTATATGCCCTTTTTCTGTATCAAGCCCAAATTCTATCAATATTTTATCAATAAAACTTTCATCGTTTCTAAAATTATAATAAGCATTTTTATTTTCCCTCATAAGACTTTCATCACCTATAAACAGCCGCTCAAATGTTTTCATTTTATCTTTACCAAACAATGGAGAATTTTTGCCACACCACAAGTACCACAAAATATCATTATTTGCATTTTCTATAAAATATGCTTCTCTAGCTTTCAAATCAAAATAATCCATTAATGATTTACCAAAGTATATTTTCCCATCAAATTCAGCCTTAATAAATTCACCTTTTACATCAACTGGTATGGCTGCGTGATATAGTAAATTACCGTTCGTTTTATTATACATACTTCCTTTAGAATATAGAAACTTAATATGCTCTTTAAGTTTTTCTGAGTGTTTAAAACTAGAAATCAATATTTTTACTAATTCCTCTTCCTCTTCAGTAAGTTTATATGGATTACTTTTTATTAGTGTTGGGAAAAAAGAGTCTTTCATATTATAGATTTTTCCTTCAACTTTTACAGTCTTGTTATCCACTGCAAGTTTATCTAAAAATAATCTATCCTCCATTTCATAAGCCGGATTATTTTTTATTATTTTTCCCTCTAACTTAAATTGTATTACCGCTACAGCTTTTTGCATCTTACTTATTAATAATAAATCTCTATCACGTAACATATGATTCTTTTGTAATTTAGGTTTATAGATTGAATTTTCATTATCAGTCTTATTTTCACTATAAATTTCATCAGAAAATTGTGCTAAAGGAAGTAAATTAATCCCATATCCATCTTGAATAGTTTCTAAATTGGCATATCTAAGTGCAATTCGAAGCACATTAAATACGCAAGCACCTGATCCTGCTGCAGCTCCCATCCACAATATATCATGATTTCCCCACTGAATATCACAATTATGATGTTTTATAAGTTCATCCATGATTTTATGAGATCCATCGCCCCTATCGTAAATATCTCCAACTATATGAAGTTTATCAATTACTAATCTTCTAATAGACTTTGATATTTCAATAATAAATTTATCTGCTCTTTTTGTTTCTATAATTGTATTAATTATTTCATTATAATATCTCTTTTTTGATTCCATATCTTCTTGTTCTTGCATTAGCTCTTCAATTATATATATAAAATTTTCAGGAAGTGCTTTTCTTACTTTCGAACGTGTATATTTAAAAGATGCTGTTCGTAGCAGTAAAATCAATCTATATATGGCATCAAAATACCATTCATTTGTTATTTCGTTTTTTTTATGTAAATAAATCAATTTATTTTTAGGATAATATACTAGAGTTGCAAGTTCATTCTTTTCTGTTTCATTAATACGATTCTCAAATGTTTCATCAATTTTTCTTCTAATAACTCCAGAAGCATTTCTAAGTACATGAGAAAATGATTCATATTCTCCATGTAAATCTGTTAAAAAATGCTCAGTTCCTTTTGGAAGATTTATAATAGCACTTAAATTTATTATTTCTTTACTTACTAAGTCTATATTTGGATACCGCTTTGAAATCAATTTTAAATAATCTATTTTTTTCATGTTTCCTCCAAGAATTAAATAAGCCTACATAACATACTTTTTCAGTATAGCAATAATTTCTAAATACACTTAGTACATATGTCTTATATTTTAAAAAAGCTTTTAAAAATATTTAAGAAAACAATATCTTTAAAAGCTTCAAAATTACTTAAGTAAATTTATGTCCATATGTGGATATGGAATATTAATGCCTTCTTTATCAAAGGCTTCTTTTACTTCCTCAATTAAATCAAAATGTATATCCCAATAATCCTCAGATTTACACCACACTCTAAGGGTAAAGTCTATTGAACTTTCACCATGACTAGACATCCTAACAAAAGGCATAGGAGTTTCTAATACTTTATCATGCTTTTTAACGGTAGATAAAATTATTTCTTTAACTTTTTTAGTAGATGACTCATATCCAACTCCAAATACTAAATCGACTCTTCTTTTATTATTAAATGAATAGTTTATAATACTAGCATTCGCTAAAGATCCATTCGGAATAATAATTTGTTTATTATCAGGAGTGGTTAAGTATGTATGAAAAATCTGAATTCCTTCAACTGTTCCACTATGTCCAACGCTCTCGATATAATCACCAACTTTAAATGGTTTTAATCCTAAAATTAATACTCCACCAGCAAAATTTGCAAGACTTCCTTGAAGTGCAAGACCAATAGCTAAACTCATTGCACCAAGTATTGCTACAAAAGTAGTCGTCGCAACTCCAAGCATTGAAGCTACTGTAACAAAAAGAATAACTTTAAGAGCCATTTTTATAAAGGATCTTGAAAAAGATACTAATGATTTATCTAGTTTCATCTTTTCAAACGACTTATCTAATAATTTTATACTATATTTTATTATCTTAAGTCCAACAACTAAAGTTACAACAGAGTATAAAATTTTAAATCCATAAATTGATAATATATCCAAATAATAATTCATATTTTCTCCTTTTTTCTAAGTTTATATTTACAATACTCATTCTTTATTAATTTTGTAGAATCTGCTTACTTTATCTCTATAAGTCATATCTAAATTTACATCTTTGCCTACTATTATATTATTTTCTTCTAAAATATTTTTAACAGTTTTAAGAGCTAATTCAGGAAAATTATTTTCTCTACTTAAATGGCCAAGTAATACATTTTTTACATTTCCATTAAGCACTGTTTCTTTAATGAGTTCACCCGCAGCTTCATTGGATAAATGCCCATCATCTGATACTATCCTCTTTTTCAAATAATAAGGATAAGACCCAACCATAAGCATTTCTTTATCATGATTTGATTCAACTAAAAGTAAATCAGAATTTTTTACTTCACCTAGTACATATTTCGTAACTACACCAAGATCTGTTACAACCGATATTTTGTTGTTATCTTTAGCAAATGTGTAGCCAATTGGATCTACAGCATCATGAGAAACTTCATATGTTTTTACATTAACATCTCCAATAAAAAACGCATCATTTTTTTTTATAATTATAACTTTACTCTCATCTATTTTGCCTATTTTAAGTTTTACCTGCTCATAAGTTTTTTCAGTAATATATAATTTGTAGCCAAATTTTCTCATTAGTATTCCAACCGCTTTAACATGGTCAGAATGCTCATGTGTTATTAATACAGCTTCTATACTAAGTGGATCCACACCAATATTATATAATGCATTTTTAATGTATTTTCCTGTTAAACCTGCATCAAGTAATATACCCGTTTTATCAGTGCCTATATATTGGCAATTACCACTACTACCACTTGCCAATGAACAGAATTCAATTCCCATATTTTCTCCTTCATTACTACTTAGTGACACTATAAAAACATCTTATTTTTCAACTGCTCTTGTATATTCTATTCTACCATCTTTAAATGTAATTCTCCAGTAAGGAAATGCATCTCCTGAAGTTACAATTGTATTTAATGTTGAAGTTTCAAGTTTATATCCTAATTCTATATTTACAATATTAATTTTTTTATCACTTCTATCATAATTTTTCATCAAATTGAAAAGTGCTTTAGAAGGTGGAATAACCTCCTTTGAAAGCTTTGATACTTTTTTTACATCAAACCATTTTCTTGTAAATTCCTCAATCCCACTATCATCAATATAAAATTTCATATAAGAATCATCTAAGTAGAAATTCTTATATTTTTGCCTAAAGATAAGTAAAATTCTATTATTTATAGTTTTTTTCACATTTATATAGTAATCGTCTTTTTCAAATCCTTTTAACGCAATAAATTTGCTTGCTAATTTTATTGCTTCATCCATAGTTATACTTAGCATATTTTTGGATTTTAAATTAGAATCAAAATTTATATTTTTAAATTCAAGCTCTAACTCTTTTACACTAAGGCTATTTTTACTATCCACATATGATTCATTTATTTTTCTAAAATTTTTATTTAAAAATACATTTGCACTTTTTTCTAAATCATATTCTTGATAAGCTAATTCAATGTCGTTGATTTTAGTAAAGTACGTTAGATTATCCATTTTAACAAAAATATTTTTCTTCTCTAGCAATTTAATAACTTCTTTTATACTCTGATCTTCTTTTAACTTATGAACATTAAAAAGATTATCGCTGCTGTAAACATATACTCCTAAAAATATATTTGTTATAATTAATCCCACTATTAAAATCGTTTTTATTTTGCTCCATTCCATAGTATAAGTGTCCTTTCTAAAGTCAATAAATTACTTACTTTGAGAATTTGAAATATATAAAATATTTCCACCATATAAATCAAAGCAATATACTGTATCAAGAATTTTTATTTTCCAAATTGGTATCATTCTATTTGTAACATTATTTCTACTATTAAAGTAATCAATATCAATATTGTTAATATCTTGTAAAATGCTAATTATTATCTCGTTCTTATTATCATTGTTTAAAATAATTCCTTTTTCTCTTATATATCGGCTGAGTATCACATCAATATTTTTTTCAATTACTTGGTCAAATGATTTTGATTTTGCAATTTTTGAAGATATTTTAGAACTGCCAATATATTTTTTAAAACTTTTTTTAAAATATTTTACTTTACCTTTTTCAATTTCAATTTTGTAAGCATATCCGCCTTCAATATCATCAGAAAAAACGTTATAGTCTTTGATTCTATAATTAAACCATAAAGTAAAGTCGTTATTGTTTTCTTCATATTTTGCTAAATATAGTGTAGATGAAATTTCACCAAATTTTTTTATGCTATTTAAAGCAATGTTAATATTATCAACAATAGTATTTTTATCAACTACATTGTTGTCTTCAGTTTTAATTTTTTGAGAATATTCTAAACTTCCATCCTCAAAAAACGTCAATATTTTTTCTCCATAACCATACATATAAATTAGTGAATTATCAACATCATGAATTTTTTTTACAAAATTAAAATTATCATCAAATACTTTTTCCGCATACAACTTCATATCAATTGAATCATAAGAAAACGAAACGTTAATATATGGAATATTCGGTATTGAAGTAATAGGAGCAATAGTAGTATTCTCAATAAACTTTGGATCATCTTTTTTACCAAGTAAATTTCTAAGCGAATACATATCTTCAAGTCTTTTATATTCAATGATATTTGATTTTTCAATATTATTAATTATGCTACTAAGTTCAAATTCATTTTTTCTATTTAAACCTTTAAGTGAAAAATATTCATGCTGTTTTGAATTTCCAATAAAGATCTGATTATTAGAGGCTGTTGGCACAATAATTGTATCTACATATTCATTCAAAAATTCATCTGCTTTTTTAGGGATTCCAAGTAATAAATAAATATCGCCTATTTTGTAATTATAAGGCAACACAAACCTAAAAGATCTACTTTTATAGGCTTCATTCCATGCTATATTGTCAATCTTTTCGTAATTCAATCCCAATAAATATATTTTTAAATTCTCTTTTGTTTTATTCCATGCTATTTTATTAATGTCTTCTGAATATAATCCAGTATGCAAGCTACCCCCAAAGCTAACAAAATAGTTTTGGGGGTTAAATATACTTTCAATATTATTGATAGTTGATGGTTTGGAAACATTCTTATTTACAGAATTTCCAAAATCAACATCCATCAGAATTCTTCCAGACAGTAATATGCACAACATAAAAAGAGAAATCAAAAGAACATTTTTAAAGATCTCTTTTTTCATAAATCCTCCATCATACCTAATTTGACAACTCTTTACTATTTAAAATCTCCATAGTACTTGGAATATCTTGCAATATTTTTTCTTTAGTTAATTCCTCTTTTCTATTTACAAAGAAATTAATTTTTTTAATCACTTCATTTGAATCCTCACGTACAAACTCTAATCTATATTCTCCATTAAGGATATTTTCAACAGTATATTTGTAGAATGGTAAAATTCCATTTTTCTTAATACTTTGTTTTTCTATTTCTGGAATAAGCGTTTCTACATCTAAAATTTTATTAACACTTTCAATATTACTATCTACCATAGCAAATTGTAGAGAAATTTTATTATAATCATCAATCACTTTTTGATCTTCATTAGAATACTTTATTTCTTCATTTACATTTTTTTCAGAACTTGTCTCTTCGTTAATCAGTACAATTTTTTTATATAATAGCTCAAGCTCATCCAATTTTTTTGTTTTTACAAAATCTAATATCTTATAAGCTTCAATTAATTCAATAGTCGTCATATCTTTATAATCTAATGTGAATTTCGGAAGTTCAATATATTTTGATGTATTTAAAGAGTCATCATCTAGCGATTTTACAATTTTGCTTTCACTATCTTTGTTTAGACCATCTTCTTTTTGTGAATTATCTTTTAATAAAATACTAAACTTAGAAAGTTCAGATATATCTTTAATATCATCAATAACTATTAGTTTTTCAATCTTAGGTTCTATTTTATATAAATTCATTGTAATAGGAACATTTGATTGACCAAATGTTTTTAATAATGCTATAGAAATAAGCAAATTATCTCTAAGCAAAATTTCTTTCTTAACTTTTATTTTTGGTTCAATAACTTCAAATGAATCTGAAAGTTCTTCGTTTGAAATCATTTTTTCTTCAGTCAAACTATTTAATTTATTTACATTATTTACATTGTCGTCTCCAAATGAAACCAAAAACGAAGAGCAAATAATTAAACTCCCTAAAACCAATGCTAATACACGACTGTACATCTTAACCTCCAAATAAAACCGAATTATAGTAAAAGAAATGTCGAACTTTGTACTATTATTATACTAAAACAATATTACAGACAAATTACATAGAGTTTAAAAAGTCATTACAAGCGCGAATAAAAAAAGCAGTGCGCAAAAAAACAGAAATAATATTCGTTAAGCCGAAGGCTTAAAAAGTAATATTATTTCTGTTTTTTTTGCATAGTGCCAAAGGCACGTGTCGTAACAATAAGCGTAGCGCTTGTTACGGCGCACTGCTACACCTTTTTAATTTATTTACTCTTAAAATTCAATAAAATTTTCTATTTTTTGCATAGTGCCAAAGGCACGTGTCGTAACAATAAGCCTAGCGTTTGTTACGGCGCACTGCTACACCTTTTTTAATATATTTATTCTTAAAATTCAATAAAATTTTCTATTTTTTGCATAGTGCCAAAGGCACGTGTCGTAACAATAAGCGTAGCGCTTGTTACGGCGCACTGCTACACCTTTTTAATTTATTTACTCTTAAAATTCAATAAAATTTTCTGTTTTTTTGCATAGTGCCAAAGGCACGTGTCGTAACAATAAGCCTAGCGCCCATCAGGCGCACTGCTACACCTTTTTTAATATATTTACTCTTAAAATTCAATAAAATTTTTAATATTCTTCTAAATCTAATGGTAAAAGCAAATTAACTGTTGTACCTTTTTCTAATTTAGATGTGATTTTAATTTTACCTAAATGCGCTTCAACTATTTCTTTTGCAATTGAAAGTCCAAGACCTGTTCCACCTAATTCTCTAGATCTTGCTTTATCGACTCTATAGAATCTTTCAAATATTCTATTTATATCTTTTTCAGGAATACCAAATCCATTATCTTGAATTGTCATTGACACATTTTCATCTATTTTAGTTAAAAAAGTATTTATAATACTTCCATTTGGGGAATACTTAATGGCATTTGAAAGAATATTTAAAGCAACCTGCTCTATTCTATCATAATCAAAATATCCAACTAAATTATCCAAATCAGTAACTAAATTTATGGTTTGATTTTTATTTTTAGCCGTAACCTCTACTTTTTTTATTGAATATTTGACCATATTAACATAATCATGATACTCTTTTTCAAGTTTAATGTTCTCATTATCAAAGCTTGAAAGCTGAAGTAAGTCTCTTACTAACCTATTCATTCTATCAGCTTCATTATTTACAACTTTTAAAAACTCTATTTTTGTATCTTCATCATCAACATACCCATCTAATATTGTTTCTGTGTAAGATTTAATACTAGTAAGAGGAGTTTTTAATTCATGAGAAACATTTGCAACAAATTCTCTTCTCATCTTCTCAAGTCTTTCTTGATCTGTAATATCTTGAAGAACAAAAACAATACCACTTTTCTCTCCATTTTCGTTTGCATATGGAGCATAACTTACTTTTAATATCATATTCTCAAATTTAATTATTTCGCTACCAATCCATTTATTATCTGCAATTATTTTTTCTATTACTAAATTTTCATTTAATTCTCTAATAGTTTTATCAAAATCTAAACTCGTTTCAGTAAAATTTAACATCTCTATAGCTTTAGGATTCAAATGTATTATCTCACCTTTTTTATTAACAGCAACTAATCCATCATCCATGTAATTTATTATAGTTTCTAGTTTGCTTTTTTCTCTTGAAATCTCGCTTACTGATACTTTTAATCTATTTGTAAGGTAATTAAACATTTCACCAAGCTTTCCAATTTCATCTTTTGATTTCACATCTACTGTTTGATCAAAATCACCTGAAGCCATTTTAGCAGCCTTGGCTGTTATTTCATTTATTGGATTAGTAATGCTATTAGCTATAAAAATTCCAAGTACGACTGTTACTATAAGTGCTAGTAATGTAGCTTGTACTATAATAATTTTAAATTTATCTATACTGTTGTATACGTCTGACAAATCATATCTTATATATAATATACCTTCTTTCCCTATTGGAAAAGATTTGTCCAGAGTTTTTATTTGCGATTTATTATCCTTGACAAAAGTTTTTTCTACACTGCCATTTGAAGACGCTACTACTAAATCAAAGTTTAAAACATTTAGCGCGTCCCTGCCTACATTCTGAGAAGTTGTAGCAATAATACTAAATTTATCGTCTGGTTTAATCACAAAAATTTCTTCTCGGAATCCCGCTCCAGAATATAAAGTAAGTATGTCTTGAATTTTATCGGCGTTTTCTGACAAATCATTGTAACTAGAAATTCTAGGCATCAGGATATCTGAAATGTCATCAATTCTATTTTCGATCACATTAAAATTATATTGCTCTGTTGAACGTATTATAAATACACCAGAAATAATCATACCAATAAAAACAAGCATAAAATATATGACTATAAAACGCCATCTTATGCTCTTAAACATATTGTTACCTCCTAAAATAGTATCCTACGCCTCTTTTTGTCATAACAAATTTGGGATTACTTGAATCATCTTCAATTTTTTCTCTTAATCTTCTTACAGTTACGTCAACAGTTCTAATATCTCCAAAATATTCATATCCCCAAACATCTTTTAGAAGTTGCTCTCTTGTAAAAATCTGATTATCCTGGGTAGCTAAAAACTTTAAAAGTTCGAATTCTCTAAGTGTTAATTCTATTACTTCCTCACCTTTTCTAACTTCATATCTTTCTAAATCTACAATTAAGTTATCTGAAGTAACAATTTTTTTATCAACAATTTCTGGTAAAGTACTAATATTTATTCTTCTAAGATTTGCCTTAATTCTAGCAATTAACTCTCTCATACCAAATGGTTTTGTAATATAATCATCCGCTCCAAGCTCAAGTCCAAGAACTTTATCTACTTCTTCTTCTTTTGCTGTTAGCATGATAATTGGCATATTAAAACTTTCTCTAATTTTTTTACAAACTTGAAAGCCATCATATTTTGGAAGCATAACATCTAATATAACTAAATCTGGCTGAGCTTGATAAACCATCTTAAGAGCCTCATCACCATCAAATGCACAAACTACATTATATCCTTCTTTTACTAAATTAAATTTTATAATATCTGAAATAGGTTTTTCATCATCAACTACTAATATTTTCTTGTTATTCATAAAACACCTCTCTGCATTATAATACTACTAATAACTGTTACTTAATTCTAAAAAAATTGCCTTTTAAAAAGGCATTTAAATTTATCCAATATATATTTATATTCTAATACTCCGCCTATAGTAAAAAGTAAGGAATAAAGAACTCATAATGTTCCTAGATTATTCTTTAATATTTAACATAATTTCTGGGATCAACTGGCACATTATTCTTTCTTATCTCAAAATGTAAATGTGGTCCTGTACTAAATCCTGTGTTTCCACTTAATGAAATTTTTTGACCTTTAAAAACTTTTTCTCCAACTTTAACTAAAATTTTTGAATTATGACCATATATACTTACCATATTAGCACCGTGATCGATTACAACCGCTAAACCATAACCACCATATCCACCTGCGCGAGTTACAACACCTCCATCAGCTGCATATACTGGCGTACCAATTGCAAGTCCTATATCAATTCCATTATGTCTTCCCCATTTTCCAAGTAATCTTCTCATACCAAAACCAGAAGTAATAACACCTCTAGTAGTTGGTCTTGCAAAAGTTCCAGTCCCTTTTTTTGGTGGTGGATTTTTAGTTCCTTTATATACTACCTTTGTACTTGGCTTTTTAAGAATTTTCTCACTTAAAACTTTTTTAGCAACTTCCCGTCCATTCTCTTTTACCACTTTTGCAACTATCTGTTTTTCCCCTTTAATGCCTTTAATTTTTGTTTTATAATCACCTTTATATAATGTAGAAGCATTTTCATACTTTACATCATATGCGACTTTTTCACTATAAGTCTCTTCTTCTACGGTTAATACAGTTATTAGAGGTCTTGGAACAGTTAAACTTATTTCTTGACCAATTTGAAGTCTCTCTGGTTTTACATCTGGATTTGCTTTAATTAAACTATCAACTGTAATTTCATATTTTGAAGCAATTGTCCAAAAATTCTCACCTTTACTTACTTTATGAAATTTTTCTTCATCAGTACCTTTTACTATGTAGTTAAAAGCATCTTCTTTACTAGTATAAATCGTACCATTGGTAATATTATTATATCCTTTTACAATCTCAACATCTTCTTTAAAGTATGAATCTAATATTTCGCTACCGTCTTCTTTAGCTAAAAATTTAGTTTTTATAGAGTTTAATAATTCGTTAGCATCTTCTTTATTTTCGAAAAAACCTATTCTTTTTTTATTTACTTCTAGTGAGTACCCTTCGTATGATAAATCCATAAGGTCTTTTACAGCACTAGTGTAATTATTTACAGATGTAGGCAAAGCGTTTAAACTTGAATTATTACTAGTAGTATCACTAGTAGATTTATTATCACTTATTTTTGACTCTTCTTTTTTTGAATCAGTAGAACTAATTGTTGCTTGATTACTACTTTCATTATCCATTTTAACTGCGTATAAAGAAGTTTCACCACTCGCTTCATTTGATGTATTTGAATTCATTATATCATTCATATAGTATACACCGCTCAGCGCAACAACTACTGCTAAAGCTCCTAGAAACTGAATTTTATACTTTCTAATATAAATAAAAACTTTATTAACTTTTTCTCTAAAATTTTCTAGTTTTAATTTATTAAAATCTATTTTATTTAATTTTAATTTACTGAAGTTAATTTTATCTAATTTTATAATTTCCTTAAAATTAGAACCATATCTTTTAAAATTTACTCCTTTAAAATTATTTTTTTTGAATTTACTAATGATAAGTTGTTTATTCACTTTAATATTTTTAATATATTTATAGCCTTTATAAAATGGCATTATAACAAAAGCAATTGATTTTGCAAGACCATTGATAATCGTATTTATAATTTTACTAAAGTCCATTCGAAAGCTCCCTTTTTAGTAGTTATCTAAATTATTTTTCCTCACATTTCAGTATACCATATTTTATGTGTTTTACTATAGTCATTTTTGCATTATACTATATAATATAAACAAATACTTATTACTAATTAATACATTAAAGGTAGATGATAATATGGGATTTAAAAATCAAATTACTAAAGTTGACTTCGGAAGTATTACAATTGAAAATATATTTATTAATGATTTTATGTGTAGTGCAAATGGAACTTATGTTAAAGTGTATCTTCTTGGATATAAATATGCAGTAGATAATGATGAAAACATTGATTTTAACAACTCTTCAATTGCTAAACACTTGAATATACCACTTGAAGATGTGCTAAATGCATGGGATTTTTGGCAAAAAAAAGGTATAATAAAAAAGAGCAATATTGATGATTCAGTAAATTACGATGTCGAATTTATCTCACTTAGACAGCTATATATTGATAACAACTATAAAGTTAATAATAACGAAGTAAGCTATGAAAGAAAAACTTCAAATTCTGACTTAATTGAAATAAATAAGAGCCCAGAAATAAAAAATATGTTTTATAAGATTGATCAATTCATGCGTCGTAATCTTTCTCCAAATGAAAGACTAGAAGTTCTTAATTTTTTACTGGACAACAACGTCGATCCTGACGTCGTTACTATGGCATTTGAATATTCAATAGAAACTAAGAACGTTAAAAATATTAAATATGCTTTGAAGGTTCTAAATGCCTGGGTAGACAATGGCTTAATCACTGTAGATTTAATTGAAAATAATTTAAAGCAATCAAATAAATATTACCGTGCTTATAGAGCAATTTATAAATCTTTAGGTTACTCTAATCTTATAACTTCTGGTGATAAAGAAATAATCGACATCTGGTTACAAAAATATGATTTGTCTCTTGAATTCATTTTAGAAGTGATCAAAGAGAGTTCTAAAAAAACTTCAAATGTTAATATGAACTATATGCATTCCATCGTTAAAAATTTATATAAAAATAAAATTAATACTATTGAAGGATTTAAGACTTTTAAAACTACCCATACAAATACTAAAAAAAGTTATAGCAATAGCAAAACTGCTCCTTCAAAGACTAAATTTCACAATTTCGAAAAATCAAAGTCAAATTATTCCAATGAGGATATTGAAAAAATATTGGGCATAAAAAAATAATTTCAAGATAGTATTACTTTTTCAATTAGCAACAAATTTTTTCTACTATTGTATACTTACCGGAGGCAATATGAATAAATTTAAAAAAGAAATTTTTAAAGAATATGAAAAACTTAGAACTAAATCGAATGAAGAACTTAAAAGAAGGAAACAGGAAATTTATTCTTTACTTCCAAGAACTAAAGAGATAGATAAAGAAATGGCAAAACTCAGTATCTCTATTAGCAAAAAAATTCTTTCTGATAATAATGGTAATTATGAATCTTTTATAAAAGATTTAGAATCAAAAATAAATACTTTAAAAAAAGAAAAAGCCCTTATTTTAACCGAGAACAATTTCACATTATCTTATATTAAACTTCATCACAACTGTGAAAAATGTGATGATACAGGATTTGATAAATCAACTAATAAACTCTGTGAATGTTTTTTTTCTAAGCTTATTAAAAAAACTTATAAGCTATCTAATCTTGAAAGCGTACTAGAAAAGGAAAATTTCAGTACATTTAATATTGATTTATTTTCGCAGAAAAAATATGAAGATAACACACTGAGTCCCAGAGATAACATGAAAAGAATTTTAACAGAGGTCGAATCATTCG
Source organism: Helicovermis profundi (assembly GCF_033097505.1). Lineage (NCBI taxonomy): Bacteria > Bacillati > Bacillota > Clostridia > Peptostreptococcales > Caminicellaceae > Helicovermis > Helicovermis profundi. The sequence continues at coordinate 3,074,557 of NZ_AP028654.1, forward strand.
TTCATAGTTTTAATAGAGGAGAAGAAAATCTGCTTCTATACGGAACAACAGGACTCGGAAAAACTTTTATATGTAACTCAATTGCGAAAGCCCTCTTGTCAAAAGGAAAAATTGTTGTTTACCATACAGCGTTTCGCATACTTGAAATATTAGAAAACGAAAAATTCAATAAAAACTTAGAAAATCAAGAAGAGAATAAACTAGAGTATTATTTACTTTTTAATAGTGATCTACTAATCATAGATGATTTAGGAACTGAAATGGTAAACTCATTTTCAGCATCTGAACTTTTTAATATTATAAATTCAAGAATAATAAAAAACAAAAGTACAATAATCTCAACAAATCTCTCTCCAATACAAATTAAAGAAACATACAGTGATAGAGTTTCATCAAGAGTATTTGGAAAATACAAAATGCTAAACTTTTACGGACCAGACTTAAGATGGGAAAAATAAAAAGTCGATTAAAAATCGACTTTTTATTTTTATATGCATATTTTTTAGTATATTATAAGGTAGACTCAATACAAAGCCTTAAGAGAACAAACACTTTTTAATAAAAACGCACCTAACAGGTATATTTTTTAATATATTGTGAGGTAGACTCAATACAAAGCCTTAAGAGAACAAACACCTTTTAATAAAAACGCCCTTAACAGGTATATTTTTTAATATATTGTGAGGTAGACTCAATACAAAGCCTTAAGAGAACAAACACTTTTTAATAAAAACGCACCTAACAGGTATATTTTTTAATATATTGTGAGGGCGACTTAAGGCGAAGCCTTCGGAGAACGAACAATATATTAAAAAATACTAGATCTTATTATTGTTTGACTTCTCTTTGGTCCAATTGAAATTATCTTAGCTGGTACTCCAACTAATTCTTCTAATCTTTCAATATATTTTTTAGCATTCTCTGGAAGCTCCTCGTAGCTAGTACAACTTGTTATATCTTCATTCCAACCATCGAACTCTTCATACACTGGTTGGCATTTTTCTAAAACTTTTAAACTTGCAGGATAATCATGTATAATTTTATCTTCATATTTGTACGAAGTACAAATTTTAATCTTATCAAATCCTGAAAGTACATCTAAGAGCATTAATGCAAAAGACGTCATGCCATTTACTCTTGCTGCATATTTTACTACTACTGTATCAAGCCATCCACACCTTCTTGCTCTCCCAGTTGTTGTTCCAAATTCATGACCTTGTTCACGTATTCTATCGCCAATTTCATCATTAAGTTCAGTTACAAATGGACCTTTTCCTACTCTTGTTGTATATGCTTTACAAATACCAAGCACTTCTTCAATTTTATTTGGTCCAATTCCAGCTCCAATTGAAAATCCTCCTGAAACGGGATGTGAGCTAGTAACATATGGATAAGTTCCAAAATCAATATCTAGAAGTGTACCCTGTGCTCCTTCAAGAAGTACTTTTTTATTTTCCCTTACAGCACTATTAACTAATACACCAGTATCATCTACATATCGTTTGATTTTCTTAGCATAATTTTTATAATCATTTAATATTGCATCACCATCTAATGGCTTAGCATTATATATTTTTTCTATTATAGTGTTTTTTCTTTTCATTTGTTTTGTAAATATTTCTTCAAAAACATCTTCATCTATTAAATCACAAATTCTTATTCCAGATCTTTCAACTTTATCCATATAACACGGACCAATGCCTTTTTTAGTAGTACCTATTTTGTCTTTGCCTCTTTCCTCTTCCTTAAGTCTATCAATTTCTTTATGATAAGGAAAAATAACATGAGCTCTATCACTTATTTTAATATTATCAACTGAAATTCCTTTTTTAATTAATCCGTCAATTTCATTTAAAAAACCTTCTGGATCAAAAACAATTCCATTTCCAATGATATTCATAGTATCTGCATAAAGTATACCTGATGGAATCAAATGAAGAGCATATTTTTCATCACCAACAACTACTGTATGACCAGCATTATTACCGCCTTGACCACGAACCACAACATCTGCTTCTTTTGAAAGATAATCAATAACCTTTCCTTTACCTTCGTCTCCCCACTGAGAACCAACAATTACTACAGTAGACATAAAAACACCTCATTTATATAGATTAATATTAAAACACGAACTTCACATGGATATATTAGCAAAATTTTCGTATATAGTCAATGATTTATTTGATATCATCCCCTTATAATTCGGTTTTGCATAAAATCACTTTTATTTACATTCATAAAAACATACTCACAACAAGCTTTGTTTTCTATCATTGTAAAACAATCATATTCCATAATTAATTTAAAGGCATTCGTTTGATCTTCAAAAGGTGCTAACTTCCTTTCAATTTCGTTAAATCCAACTTTCTTATAACATTTAATCGCTCGTTTATTAAATAAAGCCGCTCTTAATGAAATTTTTTTAAGTCTATATTTAATAAAAACGGTTTCTAAATATTTTATTATAGCTAGCGTCCCTATGCCTTTGCTTAAACAATTTGCATCTATTGAAATTCCCATTTCTGCACTTTTTTTAATCCAATTTATCTTTTTTAGAGTTATATATCCAACTACTTTTTTATTAAAAATTATTGAAAATATTTTTCTAGTAAATATTTTATTCTTTGAATTATACCAAAGTGTATATTCAATTTTATTTTTATAAGGAAAATTATAAGGCAAAAATCTAAGATCTTCATGGCTGCCCCATTTAGTAAGATCAATTAAATCCTCTTTCTTCATTTTTCTTACTTCAACATTATTCAACTTTTTTACACCTCAAATAAATGAATTTTATACCTCTCTAGCCAAATCACCAAATTTAGTATATTTACCAATCCATGCAAGTTCAACAGTACCTGTTTCTCCATTTCTTTGTTTTGCGATAATAAGTTCACCAATCCCTTGTTTTTCAGAATCAGGAAAATAATATTCATCTCTATAAAGAAACATAACTATATCTGCATCCTGCTCTATCGCTCCAGATTCTCTAAGGTCAGAAAGAATCGGCCTATGATCTGCTCTAAGTTCAGGTGCTCTTGAAAGCTGAGAAAGCGCGATAACCGGACAATCCATCTCTCTTGCAAGTGCTTTTAATGATCTTGAAATCGTAGAAATTTCTTGCTGTCTACTTTCTTGTTTTCCGCCTCCGCTCATCAACTGAAGATAATCGACCATAATTACATCTAAGCCTTTTTCCATTTTTAATTTTCTACACTTGGCTCTCATTTCCATAACTGTTATCGCTGGTGTATCATCAATAAATATATTGGCTTCTGATAATCTTGCCATTGCTTTTGTAAGAGAAATCCAATCATCTTCTTCTAAATCACCATTTCTTATTTTTTGAATTGAAATATGTGATTCACTACTTAGCATACGCTGTACCAATTGATCTTTTGACATTTCTAAACTAAAAATGGCTACTGATGATTTATGAGTCCCTGCATATTGACATACATTTATTGAAAATGCAGTTTTTCCCATTGAAGGTCTTGCAGCAACAAGTATCAAATCCGATTTTTGAAATCCACTTGTTTTAACATCAAGATCTTTAAAACCTGAAGAAAGACCTGTGAGCGCATCGTCTGATTCATATAACATCTCGATTTTTTCATACGTTTTATATAGTAACTCTCTAATTGGAGAAAATCCTTCTCTAGCTTTATTTTGCGATATATTAAATATATTTTTTTCGGCTAACTCTAATAATTCTTTTGCATCAATTGATTCATAACCTTTTTGTAAAATCAATGTTGATGCTCCAATTAATTTTCTTAGTGTCGATTTTTCTTCAATAATTTTTGCATAATATCTAGCATTAGAAGTTATTATACCCATTTCTGTTAATTCAGCTAAATAATCTAATCCGCCAATATTTTCCAAAATTCCTTCTGATATTAATTTATCTGAAAGTGTCACAATATCAACAGGTTCATTATTATTATATATTTCAAGAACAGATTCAAATATTAATTTATGTGATTCTTTATAGAAATCATCTGAACTTATTAAATCTACAATATCATTAATAGAGTCCTTGTCTAATATCATTGCACCTATTACAGATTTTTCTGCTTCAATACTATTTGGTTTGATTTTACCTTTTAACTCCATATTTATTTCCTTCCAAAAGATTAAAAAGCAATCAAAATTAAATTATATTGGATTCCCAATTTATTTAATTTTAATTGCTTTTATATAATGATTAAATAAGTAAAGCCTTAGCTAATGGCCTAATTTTCTATACTTACCACTGTTACGTTAATTTTCGCAGTCACTTTTGGGTAAACCTTTATTTCTGCTTCTGTAGTTCCAAGAGACTTAATACTAGCCATTACTATTTTTTTCTTATCAATATCAAAACCATGTTCATTATTCAAAATTTCAGCGATATCTTTATTTGTAATTGATCCAAATAGTTTTCCTGATTCACCAGCTTTTGAAGCTATTTTTATTTCAACTTCTTCAATTTTTTTTGCCAAATCTTTAGCATTTGCAAGTTCTTCATCTTTTCTTTTTTTAGCTGATTCTTTGTGATGCTCTAACTCTTTCACACTTGAATCTGTAGCTAACTTTGCTAATTTTCTTGGAAACAAATAATTTCTTGCATGACCATCACTAGCATTAATAATATCACCTTTTTTTCCTGTTCCTTTAATGTCCTTAAGTAAAATTACTTTCATTTACTTTCACCTTCCTTAATATATTCATCTATTGCTTCTACTAACTTATCTCTAACTTCAAATATTTCTATATCTCTAAACTGAGCTCCAGCAACGGTCATATGACCTCCACCACCAAGTTTTTCAAGAATAATTTGAACGTTAATATCACCCAAAGAACGACCACTAATAAAAATAGTACCATCCAGATTTTTACCTATTACAAATGAAGAGCTAATTCCTCTAATATTAAGCAAATCATCCGCTCCTTGCGCTCCTATTAACTGTGCATTTTCTATATCTTGATCATATACTGATATTGCCATGTCATTATATACAATTTTGGCATTTGAAACAATATTAGATTTTGCTATAAATGTTTTTAAATCATCCTGAAATAATTGTTTTACTGCAGTTGTATCAGCTCCAAAACGCCTTAGCAAGGCTGCTGCTTCAAAAGTTCTAACACCTGTTTGAAATGTAAAATTTTTAGTGTCTACTGTAATACCAGCAAGGAGAGCTTCCGACTCTATTTTATCTAAATTAGTTTTACTTCCCATGTACTGCAAAATTTCAGTCACCAACTCACATGTTGAGGATGCGTATGGCTCTAAATACCTTAGCGATGGATTTTCAATAAATTCAGTACCCATTCTATGGTGATCTATAAGCGCAACTCTTACCACACTATCCAAAAGTTCTGGACACTCTGTAAATGAGGGTCTATGAGTATCGACTACAACAAGCATTGTATCTGTAGCAGTTTCATTTGCTATTTCTATAGCTTCTTCAGATGTTATAAACTTATATTCTCCTTTTTCTTTAAATACTTCATAAATATTTTTAATTGGTTCTGTTACATTGTTTAAAACAATGTAAGCTTCTTTTCCTCTATTAATAATAGCTCTATGCACTCCTATTGCAGCACCAAAACAATCCATATCAGGAAAAGAATGACCCATTATTATAACTTTTTTACTCTCATCTATTAAAGGTCTAAGCGCATGAGCAATTATTCTTGCTTTAACTCTATTCCTTTTTTCAACAGCTTTAGTTTTTCCACCATAAAACTCAAAATTACCTTTTTTTCGTACTACTGCTTGATCTCCACCTCTTCCTAAAGCAAGTTCCAGAGCAGAATATGCATATTCTTCTAATTTTGAAAAGTTTTTTCCTTGCACCCCTACTCCAATACTAAGAGTAACTGGATTATTATTGTCAGAATTAATTTCTCTGATATCATCAAGTATTGAAAATCGTTTTGCTTCTAAATTATCAAGAAACTTGTTTTCAAACAAAACAATGTATTTGTCTTCTTGATACCTTTTTATAAGTCCATTCATCCTAGATGCCCAGATATTTATCTTGGCATTAATTTCTGATTTCAAAAACGGTCTTCTTTCTTCCTTTGTTTCTGCAATTACTTCATCAAAGTTATCCACTTGAAGTAATGTAACTATACTTTTTTCATCTCTATACATATTTTTTAATTTAAAATAATCTGTAACATCAATCCAGTAGAGCATCATAATGTAGCGCTCATCACCATTATCTTGAATTTTTACAACGTTGCTTAATACGTCGTAATGTTTTTCTCTAACTTTAATATTAATTAATTCTTCACCATTAATTGCTTTCTCTATTTCAAAATGAGGTACGACTTTTGAAATATTTTGGCCTAAAATATCTTTAGAGTCTATACTTTCAGAAAACTTTGAATTATACCAAGTAATTTTTCCATCAAAATCTATTAAAGTTAATGGCATTGGTAAATTTAATATTGCATATCTCGCTGCAGAGTCTATATCACTACTTAAATTTTCAATATATTTTTGCCATCTTTTATTACGATGTTTACTACTCCTCCAATTATAAAATTGTAAATAAATCAAAATAAGTACTCCAATAATACCAATTACTAGATTATACATTGCAACAAAAACAACAAGTATTGTAATTATCCATAAATATATCCTAGTATCAGGTTTTAACAATTTTGAAAATTTATTTCCTGACATAATACACCTCTCTAAATAGTTCTATTATTAATTTTTCTAAAATCAAAAATTGCATCTGTCCATCCAAGTAGTGCTAAAACAAGCATTGGTTTTAAAAATATTAAAACTATAATAAAAATTACTTTTAATATTTTATTCATATTTTTTTTATCCATATAGTAAAATATTGTTGATAACCCTTGAATAGAAAACACTAACATCATTATTAGTAAAATATTAATAGATAATATATCTGAATTGATTATGCCCATTTTAATAGCTAAAAATGACATAACTACAATAAGAGTAGTTCCCCAAGTAATATGGTTCGGGTACCTAAAGTCCTTATATTTCTTTTCTTCTACAACTTCAATATTTAATTTTCTTAAAATCTTATAGCCAAATGTAGCTGTTAAAAGCGATGATAAAGCCGATATGCTGATTAACAAAAATGGTAAACTCATTTTTACAACACTTATTATTTGGTCTACTGATGCTATATAACCAACTCTCATATTTTCAATTAAGCTTTCTTCATAAGTTCCTATAGTCTTTAACGAATCAAAAGTTGAATTAATAACATCTTTATAAATCAATACTTGACTATTTATTGAAGTAAATAAATCTATCTTTGTTAGGTACTGAACCAAAATTATTCCAATAGAAAATGCTAATACATAACCACCTGTTAATGATAAAATAAGTGTGCTCTTGTTTTTCTTATGTCTAACAATTTCTGAAAAAATAACTCCGTTTATACCACCGATTAACACTAAAATTATTGCATTCACAAATCCAGAAATCATGAAAGTCATAAAAAAAGAGCCTATAATCATTGCAAATACTTTATCTGTTCCATTTTTAATGCCAATAATTGCATAAAATATAGGCGTAAGAAAAATCAAATAACCTATAAGCGGTACATATATTGCAGCTAAATAAAACATCGTTGAAAGTACTGCCATAATTGATATTTCTAAAATAGTTCTAGTATTACTATTATTCAAAAAATTCACTCCTATACATTTAATAAAAAACTTACACCCAAACATTATTATACTATAAATTTAAGATTATTGCATTTTAAACGAATAAAAAACCAATGACTTTTACTAGGAGCTCCTAGACGTCATTGGTTTTAATTTTCTATATGCTTTTATTCAGTTACAAACGGTAACAAAGCAAGAATTCTTGCTCTCTTAATTGATTGTGTTAAAGCTCTTTGATGTTTTGCACAATTACCAGTTACTCTCCTAGGTAAAATTTTACCTCTTTCAGTTAAGTATCTTTGTAATTTTTTTGTATCTTTATAATCAATTGAAGTTGCTTTTTCTGCACAGAAAGAACAACCTTTTCTTTTTCTACGTTTTTTAAATACAGCCATCTTAATATCTCCTTTCTCTAGAATGGAATATCATCGTCATCCTCTACTGCTTGAAAGTTATCTGGCTCAGCTCCATATGAAAATTCATCTTTTTTTACTGGTGCCGCCTTTTTATCTCCCCATTCAAGGAATTCAACATTATTCGCTAATACATCTGTAGAATATCTAGTTTCTCCCGTATTTGTTTTGTAAGAACTAGTACTAATAGATCCATTGACAGCAACCAATCTACCTTTTGCAAGGAAATTCGCACAGTTCTCGGCTTGTTTTCCCCAAACTACAATTCTTATAAAATCTGCAGTTGGTGTACCTTTTTCTTCGAACTCTCTCTTTTTTTCTTTACTTAAATTTTTATTTACAGCTAAAGTAAAATTAGCAACAGCTCTTCCACTTCCAGCAACAAATCTAAGTTCAGGATCTCTAGTTAACCTTCCAATTAATACTACACTATTCATAATCTACCACCCACCTTAAGAATTATTTTGCATCTAAATTAACAACAAGGTATCTAATAACTTCTTCAGATATCTTAAAGTTTCTTTCTAATTCTTTTGGAAGATCTGTACTAGCCTTAAAGTTAACAAGTACGTAGTAACCTTCTTTTAACTTTTGAATTTCATAAGCTAATTTTCTAGTTCCCCATTCGTCAACTTTTAATACTTCACCACTAGCTGAAATAATTGATTTAAATTTTTCAATCATCTCATTTCTTTTTTCTTCTTCTAGATTAGGTTTTAAGACAAAAATCGTTTCATAATTTCTCATTTTTTTGCACCTCCCTATGGACTATTTTGGCTCTTAACTTAAGAGCAGAAAGGTAAAACAAACTTTGTAAGCTTATTTTAACTAATTTAGTATATCACTATCTATTATATAGTGCAAGAAAAAAGAACAATAAACTTTTTTTTGTTTATTGTTCTTTTGCTCTTACAAAAATTCTTTTATAACTTTTCCAAGTCTTTTAATACCTTCAATTATTTTATCGTCTGGCATATTTGAATAATTTATTCTCATAGTGTTTTCATTACCACCATTTGGAAAGAATGAACCTCCAGGAACAAATGCAACATTTTCTTTTAATGCTCTTTCCATAAGTTCTCTTGCATTAATATACTCAGGTAATTCAACCCATGTAAAAAGCCCACCATTTGGATAAGTAGCAACTGCTTCTTTTGGAAATTCTGACTTTATATATTGCATCATCAAGTTTCTTCTAACTCTGTATATATCTTTAATCTTTTCGATATGTTCGTCTAAATCATACACATCTAAAAATACCGAAAGTTCCCTTTGTGACATTGAATTCGATTGTAAATCCGCACCTTGTTTCACTAAGATATATTTTTCTAGTATATCGTGCTCAGCGCAAACCCAACCTATTCTAAGACCAGGACAAAAAGTTTTTGAAAATGTTCCTAAAAATATAACTCTTCCATCTTCATCCATAGATTTTATAGAAGGAAGCATTTCACCTTCAAATCTTAACTCGCCATAAGGATTATCTTCAACTATTGGTAAATCATACTTTTTAGCAACTTCAAGTAAACCTTTTCGCCTCTGTAAAGACCAAGTTCTACCTGTTGGATTTTGGAAATCAGGTATAACATAAATCATTTTAGCATTATCAATTTTTGATAATTTTTCTTCTAATTCTTCAATAATCATTCCATCATTGTCAGTAGAGATTTCTAAAAATTCGCATTCATATGCTTTAAAAGCATTAATTGCACCTAGGTAACTAGGACTTTCACAAATCACAACATCTCCAGGGTTTAAAAATATTTTACCCGAAAAATCTAATCCTTGTTGAGATCCACTTGTTACAAGAATATTATCCATACTTGTTTCAACATTTACTTTTTTCATTCTAGAAGCTATTTGTTTTCTTAATGGATTATATCCTTCGGTAGGACTATATTGAAGCGCTTCTTGTCCCATTTCTTCTAAAACTTTTACAGAAACTTTTTTCATTTCTTCAACAGGAAATAATTCCGGAGCAGGTAGTCCACCAGCAAAAGAAATAATTTCTGGTCTTGCAGTTAACTTAAGCAATTCCCTAATTTCTGATGCGTTTACCTTGCTTACTCTCTCTGAAAATTTTATTGCCATTGTTGCACCTCCATAGAATATCCCTAAAAAAGATTGCCCAAAGATATTATAACACAAAGAAAATAAAAAAAAAGTAATACTCAAAAAACATAAAATGCCAATACACACTAAAATGTTTTGGCATTTTTTATTAATTATATTACTATAAAAAGTGAAATTACTTTAATTTACTTTCGAAAATCAGTAATATATTCACCATTTCTTTGAACTTTCTTGACCCTTTTTTCAAAATTCACTCTAGTAATCCATATTTGCTTTTCGCACTTAATACACTTTATTCTAAAATCCATACCTATTCTTCTTACTTCAAACTTATTATTACCGCAAGGATGATTTTTTTTTGTCTCAACAATATCTCCAACTCTTAGTTCCATTGGCATAATTATTCTCCTTTAACTCCACTCAATAATACTTACTTTCTTTTTATCATTCATTTTGTCGATGTAATAAATAACCATTCCATCAGTGTCAACTTTTGCTAACTTTTCTCTAATAAATTCTAGATTGTTCTCCTTAAATCTTAAAGACAAACCGCAATTTGCACTAATTTCTCTTGGCGTTGGAATTAGTTCTACACTAATTAATTCTTTTAAATTCTTTTCAGTTTTAATAGCTTTATGAGTCGAATTAAAAGCAATAATATAAAATTCTTTACTTAACATTTTAACTCCTATTTTCTATAATTTAATTGTATTTTTTGCATTATTCATATGTTCGGCAATTGAATACATATTTGATATTCCACCAACGCTAAGTCTACTAGTAATATTATAGAAATCTAAACAAGTTCCGCATGAAAGGACTTCCACACCATAACTTTCAAGTATTCTGATATATTCAAGCACTGGTGAAGAATCAATGGTTAAATTAACTCCACTATTCACAAATAATATAGCTTTAGGATATGGTTTTAATTCCGTTAAGGTATAGAAATAACCTTTAATTAAAATTTCTCCTAAAGTATCATCTCCACTTCCCATTTTATCCGATGACACATAAATGACAGATTCACTAATATTTTCTTTAGGATCTCCCATTTCTTCAAAGCCAAGACTTTCTCCTTTATTTATGCTTATATAATAAAGATCACCCTCAGCTTTTACACTATACTCATACTTAAGTTTTTTTGCAAGTTTTGATACATTTTCTTTTGCTGCTTCATTATCAACTATAGTTATTACACTACCTTCTGTTATCTGTTCAATCGCTTTTTTTGTATTAATTACTGGTTTTGGACAATCAAGTCCTCTTGCATCAATTTCAACTATCATTAATATTCCTCCACATCAAAAATTACTATTACAAGAACCTTATGATTCTCTTAAAATTAAAAAATAATTTGGTACTTTATAATTTTAAAGTATCTAATTTACTACTATTAATCAACATCTATAAATATTTTCTATATTCTAATAACCATTATAAATATTATTTATAATTATAATACGCCACTAAAATTACTAGCAATCATATTTTTAACAAAGAACATTATAATATTATGATTGTAGAAAAAACTACCTATCATAGAAGATTGAATTAATCCAACAATATAAGAATTACTAACAATAGGATTAACTATCATAATTATTGTCATAATAATATATATAAATACAAGACCCTTTACCACTCCCACTATAAAACCACCTAATTTGTTGATTTCTTTCAGTATTGGCAATTTCGCAATCGAATCAAGTAATTTAACAATCAAAATTAATGCAATATAAGCTACAATAAAAACCAATAAAAATGCTATTACACCCATTACAAATGAAGATAATTTATCCGAAATTACAGTTGATAAGGATCCAGAACTTGAATTTATATTCATTTTAGAAATCGCATTCATAAGCTGTTCTTTTATATTTGAAGGTAAATTTAATTCATTTAATTTACTTGGATCTATAGAAGATAAATCTATATTAGTCATATCTAAATTAAGTCCAGATGAATTTAATCTTGATAATAAACTCGTTCGTATTGTTGTTTGTAAATCTTTAAAAACACTAAAATTTGTCATTAAGTATTCTAAAACTTTAAAATAATATACTTTAGCAATAATACCAGCCACTATATAGCTCATAATTCCAAGAACTGATTTTATAAATCCAATTCTTATTCCCCTAAAAATATTATAAATAAGTATAGTAACTACAACCGCATCTACCCAATTAAGCATGTTAATCTCCTTTTTATCCGATGCCTTAGAGTTCTAATACCCCCACTTATAAAAAAAGTGGGGGATAAAGAACTCTAAAAAGGCCCTGGATTATGTTTTCTAAGATTCAGTGAGAGTAAAAACTCCCTCTGAATCCAAGAAATTCATTTATCGTTAGCTTATCGTTTATTTATTTCAATAAATAATATTCAAATTTATTTATATAGTATACACCTAATTTTGATGAACTAAACCATTTAACATTTATAATATCACTACTTAAGAGTTGAATACCAATATTTTCACCTTTTTCATCCAAAATATAAAGTTTATCATCAGAAGTATAGCAAATTTCACCATAATTATATTCGATTTTTTCAACATCTACATTTATTTTTTTTTCGAATACTTTATTACCTTTATTATCTATTTTCAAAATAATATTATCATCAATTGGATTGGATATATCCTTAGAAACTGCAACTAAATTAAGTACTACATTACCATTATCGTCAAAGGAAAAGTTTTTAATAGTTCGATCAAATTTATACTCAAATAGCATATTATTTTCATTATCATATTTTCTAAGCCAAGAATCAGATAGCAATATAACTGAATCGCCTATAATTTTAATATCAAAAATTATCGCACTATCAAAATTTAAAAGTCCTGATAATTCTCCATCTAAATTATAAATTTGAACTGTAGAGAAAAATTTATCTTTAGCTATTTTTAATGTTGTAGTTGCAATAATACTTTTATCTGACGATGACTCAATTTTAGATATTTTATCATCTCTCAGTGCAATTTCACTTAATTTTTCACATTTATTATCTAATATTAATATTCTTGCATTCGCTGAATTGTAGACTATGACATTAAATTCATTTTTAACAATCACATTTTCAATTTTTCCGATATTTAGAATTTTACCTACAATATTTCCATCAACATCTAAAGAATAAATATTTCCAATTTCTTTATCATAAAGTATCAATAAGTTTCCTTTTCCAACAAGTTTTACATTTACACCATTTAATTCTTTCTTCCAAATAGGTTTAAAATCCGTATCATACTGTGTAAGTTCACTATTGTCAATTTTAAAAAACTTACTAGCAATTTTGTAAATATTCGAGTCATTAACATATTTTAAATTTGATTTATAATCAAAAGTCTTTATTTTTTCAAGTTTCATAGAACCAAAGCTAATTGTATATTTTATTTTATTTATGTAATTATTGTCAAATTTAAATACAAATATCAAACATATAATCAATACAATTAATGAAATAAAACTTATTTTATTAAAGAACTTTTTCTTGCTTTTTCTTTTTTTTCTTTTATCAAATGTCAAGTTTTTCCTCCAAAATTTCTCTATTAATTATCTTAATAACTCTATTTATATCTTCTTTACAATCAATATCAATTCCTTCAAAACTATTTTTTATATTACAAGTAATTATTTTATCACGGTTATTTTTTATTATTTCTCTTCCACCAATATCCCCTTTTAGTTTCATAAATTCATCTTTTAGTGATATTGGAAATATAACCGGCGTAGATCTATTACCATCATAAATAGGTACAATTATTTTATCATTAAATTCTTTAAATTTATCAACTAATGTATTTATTGTTTTAGTAGTTAAAAGTGGTTGATCTGCTACTAAAAAGCAAATTCCACATGTATTTTTATTTGCATTTTCAATACCTAATTTTATTGATTCACTTTGACCTAATACATTTTTAAAATTTTTTACAAAAATTACTTTTTCGCTCTTAATTTGTTTTATAATCTCATCGTTTGCATAAATCAAAATAATCTCATCTAATTTTGACTTAAGGGCATTTTCTAAAACAAAGTCAATTATTCTTTTGTTGTTTATTTTTATTAATAGCTTATTTTCGCCCATTCGTTTTGATAAGCCAGAAGCCATTATTATCCCTGTTACCATATACTATTATCCTCTAGAATATATTTTAAAATCAGTTAAGCTATTAGTATTTTTTAAAAATTTTTCAAGCAAGACTATATTATTAATTCTATCTTTATTATTTACTTTTGTAATAAGTAAGGCTTTATTAAAAAACGTACATCCCTTAAATAAACCATTGCTAGAATTAACATACTTTACATAATCGATTAACTCAATTTCCTCATTCATATTTTTTTCAACAATATCTAAAAACTTCTCACTTCTATAAACATAATTGTCATTTATTGGCCTATTTAGAGAATCAATTGAAAAAACACCTACAACTAAATCAGTTAAGCTTGGAATCACAGGTTCCTCTTCACCGTGAGCTTTAATCGTCTTTTTTCTAGATCCATCACCTTCAACTAAAATAAAATCGAATATATTTTCATTTTTAATATGATCTATAAATTCTTTATCTACTCCTATAAGTTTTTTACTATCAATTTTACTTCCCAATATAATAATTTTATTGTTTAAACTATTTGCCACTTTCTCTATTTTATTAGTTAAAATAGTTTTGTACTCTTCATTAGTTTCTTTATACATCTTTGTAGTAGTTGCAATAAGAACTGTCTTACCCATTTTTTTCAATTTATTTGCCAATAAAAAAATGGAAGATGTTTTCCCACCTGAACCTATAAAAGTTATAACTTTTTTATCTATATTCAATTCAATAAATCTGCTAAAATCATTCAAATTTACACCTTCTTATGTTAATTTTCATAAAATAGATCGAATTTTAAAACTTTATTTGATTTTAGGTGGTTTTTCTCCAATATACTGATACAAATAACATTTTAATCTACCATTATAAAGTTTTCTGTTTTTATCAGATTTTTTTCCAAAAAATCGTTCGAATTCCTCGTTAGATGTAAATATATATTTAGACCAAGTTTCTAAGCGTTTATATGAAGTACCCATCATACTATACAAATCAAATATTTCTTCTTCTGTTCCTAGTCTTTCACCATATGGAGGATTTGAAATTATATAGCCATACTTATCCTTTGTATTAATATCTTTTGCATCCTGAACTTTAAAAACGATATCATCTTCTACTCCAGCTTTTTCTGCATTTAGTTTTGCAATATTAATAACTCTTCTATCAACATCAAAAGCTGATATATTTAACTGTTTTTCATAATCAATTTGACTATAAGCCTTAACTCTCTCTTCTTTGATTACTTCACTTGGAATAAAGTCCCAAGATTCAAAATCAAATTTTCTATTTAACCCTGGAGCAATATTTCTACCCATCAAAGCTGCTTCAATTGCTATAGTCCCAGTTCCACACATTGGATCAATTAGAGGAATCTTAGCATGCCACCTACTCGCTTTAATTAAAGCTGCCGCTAGCGTTTCTTTTAAAGGTGCAATATTTCCATCCTCTCTATAGCCTCTTTTATGAAGTCCAAGCCCGCTAGTGTCAATTGTTAGAGAAACTTCATCATTTAGTATAGCAGCTGTAATATGAAATTTTGAACCAGTTTCTTCAAACCAATCAATTTTATACTTATCTTTTAAATTCTCAACAATAGATTTTTTTGTAATAGATTGAATATCAGACACACTAAAAAGCTTAGATTTAACACTTTTAGCACTCACCGGAAATTCTCCATCTATAGGAATATACCTATCCCAATCAAGTTTTTTCGTTTTATCAAAAAGTTCAACAAATGTTTTAGCCCTAAATTTTCCAACCAAAATATGAACCCTATCTGCGCATCTAAGCCATAAATTAGCACGAACAATTCCCGCTGCATCAGCATCAAAAAGAATTCTTCCATTCTCAACTACAATATTGGTAAAACCCAATCTTTTAATTTCATCCTTAACAATACCTTCAATACCAAAGGCTGACGTTGCAATCAATCTATAATTTCCCATAAAAACTCCCATCAATATAATATATAATGATATTTTATCATAATGCGCGAAAAAAGAAAGCAGTGCAGAAAAAACAAAAGAATATTAAAAAATGCGATAGCATAATTTTTTAATATTCTTTTGTTTTTTCTATAGGGCTAAAAGCCCGTGACAAGATCACTGAAAGTGAGCTTGGCGCACTGATTTTTACCCTTTATATTATATTTTTTACTTTTTCATATGGCTAAAAGCCCGTGACAAGATCACTGAAAGTGAGCTTGGCGCACTGATTTCTACCCTTTATACTATATTTTTTACTTTTTCATAGGGCTAAAAGCCCCAGGCAAGATCACTGAAAGTGAGCTTGGCGCACTGATTCTTACCCTTTATATTATATTTTTTACTTTTTAATTTTCTGCTTTTAAATGTTTATCAATTAACAAAAGTAACTTCTTCATATCAATAGGCTTAGAAATATAATCACTAAAGCCATAAGAAATCAAATAATTTCTCTCTGTATCCATAACTTTGGCCGTACAAGCGATTATCGGAATTTTTCTTTTATTTTTCATATGATTAATTTCATCTAAAGTTTCAAACCCATTCTTAATTGGCATCATAATATCCATCAGTATTAAATCCGGTTTTTCTTTTATGTAATTTTCAATGCATTCTTCTCCATTTTTAGCGAAAATAAGATCATAATATTCTCTCAACATAAACTTAAGTGTAATTCTTCCAACTAATTCATCTTCCGCTACTAATATTTTTTTTCTATTATTTAAATTTAATATTTCCGGTTTACTTGTACTCTTGCTAGTAATTTCATTTTTTAAATGTTCTAATTTTAATTCTATTTTTACTTCAGTACCTATTCCTAATTTAGAATCTAATTCAATTTTTCCATTCATAATATTAATAAATTCACGTGCAATGGATAATCCTAAACCTACCCCTTTATTCTTTATTCCTTTTGTTTCAAGTTTATTGAATCTTCCAAAGACGTATTGATACTTATCAGAAGGTATGCCGATTCCTGTATCTTTGATAACTATGCTAACACTAATTCTTTTTTTGGTATATTTGATTCTTCCAATTTTTATTTCTATTTTCCCTTTATCAGTAAATTTAACTGCATTATCAATAATATTAACCAAAACTTTTCTTAATGAATATAAGTCACCAATGAAATGCTGAGGCAGTGAATCATCAATTTCAAAAACAACTAGTAATTTTTTATCATTAATTTCATTACTATAAGTATTTACAATTTCATTTATTAAATCCTTAATCGAAAAAATCTTTTTTTCTTCTTTATATTTTTTTTCTTCTAATTTTGATATTTCTAAAATACTGTTTATTGTTTCCGTTAATTTAATTGAAGAATCAAATAAAATATCTACATATTCTGTTTGAATACTATCTAGCTCCGTTTCCTTAAGAAGCTGAACCATCCCAAGCATCCCATTTAACGGCGTTCTTACTTCATGAGAAATATTAGTAACAAATCGACTTTTTTCTTTATTTGAAATTTGCATTGTTTTCAAATTATCAATTATTTGGATCAATTCTTCCCTTGATTTTTTATCATATTTCACGACTAATCTCCTCAAAATATATTTAAGTCAATTATATCATCGTTTGAATATTTTCACAATTATTTCAATAAGTTGATTTATTTCCCCAAAGTGATAACTTTGAATTTCCCGTGATCTTCTAGAACTAAAATATTTTGAACATCTTCGTCCATACTTACCAAAACTAAATATTTAGGCCTATTTTCTTCGCTAATTATATCTATTTTTTTGTAATTCTCATCTAATACTGAGCATACTTTGACTCCAAAAAATCTTTTTGATTCTTCTTTTTCAGTACTACTACAAAACATTAAATCTACTATATCGTCATCGTTAATTTGCCAACCATTCGCTTCTTCGGCGCTTAACTCTAATGTGAATTGTGCTTTTCCAAATGGAATAATTTTGTTTTGTACTCTTTTTTTTATATTACTAAGCAAATCGCTTTTAAGTACTATTTCATTCTTTTTAATTAAGCTATTTGAATATTTGCCAACTATATTTTCAATTTCTTTGCAATAATCATCTTCAATATTGGCTTCATCAATCAATTTATATTTCAAGTCCTCTTTTTTTATTATAGAATTAGTTTCAATATTTTTTCTAGCAAAATAAACTTTTATTTTTATCTCACTTTTGTTTTTACTATTAATAGCATCTATTTCAAAATACAAAACTAAAGTAAGACCTAATATTATTAATATTATAGTTAAAATCTTTTTTTTCATATAGCACTTCCTAATTATTAATTGGCATATCTACTTTTACATTAATTCTAACAACCAATTCGCTCTTATCAATCATTTTCATCAATACTTTTCTATATATAAACGGTTCAATTCTAATATCTAAAACAATATTCACATTTTTTAAACCATATTCTATATCAACAATATTGATATCTCCAAAAAGAATACTATTTTCCTTTGACGACATATCATCCTTTAAATTTAAATTCAATTTGATATATTGCTCAAGCTCATCTTTATCATTTTTTATTTTTAAATTTCCTTTACTTAAATTTTTGATATTATATTCTTTATAAAGTGAAGTAAGTGATACTTCCAAAGTATTCCTTATTTCATTTTCTATTATAGAAAAATACATTTTTTCATAAATATATGTAAATAAAGGAAATATGACAAATATTATTATAAATAAATACAAAAATATTATTGTAATTTCCATCCCACCAAAGGAACTTTTAATTGACAACTTTTTTTGAAAAACTATATTTTTCATATTTTAAATTTCCTTCAGCTGTTTTATATTTTAATAATCCTACTGTTATAACATATTTAGTTTTGCACTTTACAATAAATTTTATTGATTTTGCAAAAGAAGACTCATCTTTATTACTAGTAATAATATTAATGTCAAAATAACCTCTCTCTATAAGTCTTTCTTTTAAATGATTCTTATCTTCGACAGTTAGACCACCTTCAACTAACGCTTTATAATTATAATCTGAACATATATCATTAAATTGATATTTTAAATTAATTGGAACAATAATATAAATAAATGATATTACAATTCCGACAATTAACACCATACACATAGCCCATACAACTACTCCTGAATTATTCATACCTTATATACTTGTATCAAATAAAGAATTTTTCAAGGTATTTGTATACCAATCAGTAATATCCGTCATAAGTTTTTTACTAAAACTTTTCATATTTGGAAGTAAAATAAATGCCGCAATTATAAGAGCGATTGCAATATTTATAATAATCGAAACTCCAAACTCTCCTCTTGATGATAATAAAAGTTCTTTAATTTTGTTTTTCCTTATTTCTAAATCGACTAATACTTTTAACATAATCATCCTCCTAATACATAAAAATTTTTGATGTTGCATTACTCATTTCAATAATTAATGGTATTCCTATTAATAATATTACAACCAGTGAAAATAAAAAAACTATAAAAAAACTCTTTATTTTTTGGTTTTCTGTTTCCATTTTTATATAATTAAAATATTTTTTGAACATAAGTTTTTCCTGATTGATCAATGTTTCTATATTATTTCCAACCATTATTCCTTGTTTTAAAGTTAAGCATAAAGTTTCCACGTCATGACTCAAATAATTGCTAGATAATTCTTTTAAAGCTAAATCCATATCCGATGTCTGAGAGTATATTGCACCCATTGTCATTAAATTTAATCTTAAGTCTTTATCGTTTATTACTTCAAAAACAGAGGTGATGCTTTTATCAAATCTTACTCCCGAAGAATATTGATTGTTCAAAAATTTATATATTTTATATGCATTTTTTTGAAAAATTAGTCTCCTTGTTTTTTTTAGTTTAAATAGTTTGTACTCAGAAAAACTAATTAGTACTATTAGTATTATAAGGGCTTTAAAAATACTATAAATGTCATTTCTGCAAAGTAGAAAAAAAATAATTACTGGCATTATATAAGCAGATAGTATAAACTTAATTATTGATTTATCATCATATATCCCTGCTTCTTTTAGTCTAATTTTAGTTTTATTAAAAATCTTACTCCTTGTAAATTTAAAATTGCGACTATTGACTTGATTTCTAATTCTATCCTTTTTTACATAAATAAAATAAGAATTAAAATATATTTTATTAACTACGTAAATTAGATATCCAATAGCTATATTTAGTAAAATTATATAAATATTTATTTTATTAATCATAATCACCTTTTAGTAATTGTATTTATTGAGTTCTAGTGAAAGTAAAAAACCTAAAAAAAATATAATTGAGTATACAGCAAGAAGTATTCTACCTGTATTAGTATTAAGATAAAAATTTCGTACCGATATATTATTATTTATTAAATAATAATATATGGCAATTACTGATACCATTATTACGTATATTAATAGTTTGTCCTTAAATAACGAAATCTTTCTTCTGTTGAATTCTTCCTCTAATTTATAAGCTTCTTCTTCCAAACCAGAAAATAATTTAAGTAAATTACCTCTCGACTTTACTGCTTCCTTTATATTAATAATAAAAACTCTAAATATTTCATTATCTATTTTGCTTTGAAATATTTCGAGTGCTTCTACTGCATCTACACCCGTATTGACTTGAACAAGAAAATCGCTTATATATCTATCAATAGGATTTCCTATTCCTGTATGAAGCGTTTTTTCAAAGCAAAAAAACACATCTTCCTTGACTTGACACCATCTATTCATTGTTCCTATGAAATTAACAAGTAACTTTCTACTTTTCGTACTATTATATTTTCTAAACATATCAAGTCCTATAATTGGAAACAAAGATATTATTAAAGACATTGATATCGATGGAATAGAAATACTCATAGTTATTGAAGAAAAAAATAATGTTATAAAAAATATTATTACTATTATTCCTATAAAACTATATATACTTAAGCTTGGAAATAATAACGTTATTCCACTTTTTATCAAATATTTTCTGTTTATATCATCTAAAAAACTTTTTTTTATCCTAAAACTATTTCGTAACATTTTTTCATCTGAATACATCTTTGAATTTCTTGTAAAATATTTATTTATAATTAAATTGTTTCTTAAAATTAATACTAAATAAACAACTGCTGCATATATTATTACTGTTGTAAATGCAATTATACTAATTTTCATAAGCTAAATTTCTTTCATTATTTCTAATTTTTTTTTTATATAAATAGTCAATTTCAAATACTCTTTTTTCATTAGAATACCTATTTACTTTAATTATTTCTTGAACTTCAAAATTTTTTAGGTATACTATGATATCCAGTGAATTCGCAATAACTTTTTTTACCGTATTTTCTGATAGTCCTACTATAGAATTTTCAATTAACATTAACAATCTATATAAAGAATCTTCAGCACTTATTGCATGCAAAGTACCAATAATTTTATGATCTGTGTATCCTGCTTTTAAAAAATCCCATGTCTCTTCTCCAACTAATTCTCCTACGCAATAACCATCTAGTGACATTGTCAATCCATCTTTCAATAAGTCCTTTAATTCAAGTTTTCTCCCACCATAACAATCTTTCTTTATTCTTTGTGAAATAAAATTTTTAGATTCTGGATATATTTCAGCATCTGATTCACATACTAGTATTCTTTCACTTTCATTAATTTTTTTTATAAATGCCCTAAGAAGTGTTGTTTTTCCAGCTGCTCCTTTCCCAGAAAATATAATTCTTGAATTACTATTTGCTATATTTACTAAAATTTTTTCAACTTTTTTATCAAACATATCTTTGTCAGATAATTCTTCTAACGAATATGCCGTCCTTCTATGTTTTCTTATTGTTAATGATGGTCCCGTGATATTCCTAGGGTTAATTGCCACATTAATCCTAAGTCTATAATTTTCATCTGAAACTCTTGCATGACTATCATTTTCATTAATTATTCCACCGTTTCTAATTATTATTAATCTGCAAAATTTATCAAATTCTTCTTCCGTAGAAAATTTAATATCTATTTTTTTCTTAATTCCATTCTCTTTAATCATAAAATAATTATATCTTGTGCCATCAATGTCTGTTATATTTTCATTTTCTATATAATATTGAAGAATTCCATAGCCAAACATATAGTTCATAATTTCTTTTATCATAATATCCCTTTGGACTTTATACCTCTTATTATCAATTAATTTAATAATTTCTTTTTCAAGAACTATCCTTTCGATTTTTCCACTGCTCACATCTGCAATTAACCCAGGATTCATTTTAATTATTGAAGAAGATAATTCCAAAGAAATCGCTTGAAAATCCAAATTTGTATTTCTTGTCATACAATACTCTTCTTCCATTAATGAATTATGTAATGTTTTTATCATACAAATTGCTCCTCATTATTATGTTTAGTATATTTAGCTTTAATTTTTATATTTAATTTATTAATAATCTTAATATATTCTTTAACATCTTTGGTTTTAATTATACTATTTATTGAATTTTTAGTACTTTTTATACGATTCCTTTCAGCTTTATATCTTATTTTTCCAATAAAACCGCAATTCGATGCTTCGTGTAGTAAATTATAATCAATATCTAAAAAAAGTTTGTGGTTAAATGCAACCATATAATTTTTTGAAATTAACATTTTCTGTTTTTTATTTAAAAATTCAATATATTTATTAAATTCTCTAACTTCTAGCAAATTTGTAGCTATAGGTATCAAATTTACATCTGATTTTAATAATGAAATAACTGTAAACATATCATATATGTGCTTATTTAAAATTATAATTACAATATCAAAATAATCTCTCGAAAGTGATATCAATTTTTCAAAATCTTTTTTTTCGTAGTATTCATAATTATTTAAATTGTAATTTCCTGTAATAATACTTAAATTAGATCTTTTCTTAATTTTTACGACTGCATTTTCAAATATTTCTCTGGATATTATTTTTTTTTCGATTGCATCAAGTAAAATATTTATTCCTGAATTATATGTGCTTATATTATTAATTTGAATATTGCTATTAAATTTATTGATATCCATATACATATCTACTGAAGGATTCAATCGATCTGCATCAATTAAAAGAACATTCAAATTTGTAACTGTAGAAAGAGAATATGCTAATTCACATGCAAATTCATAATTTCCCCATACAGATATAATCCTATTAATTTGATTAATTGAACTATTTTTTTCTTTTAAAAAATTTTTTTCATTATTTTTACTTGCATATATATTTAATAATTCTTGTTTTAAGCTTTCTTCTAAATCATTTGTTAAAAATTTAAATGTCTCATTAAATTTACTTGGTGAACAATTTTTCAAACTTTCTTTTATATAATCAATTTTTTTACTATCAGTTTCCATATTTTTTTCACTTAAAATATCTAAATATGACATTACTTCAAATTTCGTTTTTTTATTATTTAAAAAATATAATACTCTTTCAAAAGAAAAATCTTTTTCTAATACTATATTAGTTACATTATTTTCAATTAATGTATTTAGGGTTTTCTTTTGATAATTGTTGAAATACACTACTTCAATACACGACAATAAATTATTGTTAATAATTTGTTTCGATAGATTTATAATTTGCTCATCAGAAAATTGATTTGAATAAATAAGTATATTATTAAATTTTTTATTGTTTTTCAAAAAGTTGATAACGCCTTCCTCACCGTTTCGAAAAACTACATCTACTTCAATATTTTTTTTGTATCCACTCTTACTCAAATTTAATTTAAATTCACCGCTAGAAAGGTCTTTTGGGTAGATTACTAATATATGTACAATTTCCATATTTAGCCTCCTATCTTTTTCAACATATTATCACATTATACATAATTTGTAAATGAATAATTAAAAAAAACATGAATTAAATAAATTCATGTTTTTTAAAATATAATATTTTCTTATAAAACTTCTATTGTTTCTTCATCTTCTGAAACTTCTTCTTCTACTTCTTTACCTGCTGTAGTAAGTGAAGCAACAACTAGATCCTCATCTAAAGCTAATTCAACATCTTCATTTTTGAAAATTTCTAAATCGCCAACTTTTATTGGAGCTTCTTTTAAGGTAGATAAATCTACTTCTATAAAGTCTACTAAATCTTTTGGCATTGCATGGATTTCAATATCATGCAATTGCTCAGTAACAATGTTTATAGCATCTTCTACGGACTCTTTATTAATAAAATGAATTGGTATTCTTACCTTAATTTTTTCGCCTTTAGATAGTTCTTGAAAATCAATATGAATAAGATTGCCCTTTAAAGGTGCTCTTTGAAAATCTTTCATAATAGCGCTTATTTTTTCTTCTCCTAATTTTAATACTAACGAAGTACCAACACCATGATAATGTAAAAATTTTTCAATCTCAACTTTAGAAACTTTTATATTTTTGTTTTCTTTATTTGAACCATAAACAACTGCAGGAATGAAACTATTATTTCTTAAAATTTTAAGCTTACTTTTTCCAGTTTTTTCTCTAAATTCAACCTTTAAAACATCTTTCATATAATCCTCTCCTTAGTAAATTTTTTATGTTTTCATTAGTAGATACGATGTTACCTTTTATTATACATCAAAAACTGAATATTCGCAAAATTAAAAGCGGTGCGAAAAAAAATATATCAAATAACTCGATAAGCTAAAAGCTTATAAGAGAAATTTGATATATTTTTTGTCATAGGGCTAAAAGCCCTGTGACTTGAAACACTATAAGTGTTTCAGTTCGCACCGCTTATACTTTTTTTATTCATAAACCTTGATTAATTAATAATTTAATATATTTCTCACATAGGGCTAAAAGCCCTGTGACTTGAAACACTTTAAGTGTTTCAGTTCGCACTGCTTATACTTTTTTTATTCATAAACCTTGATTAATTAATAATTTAATATATTTCTCACATAGGGCTAAAAGCCCTGTGACTTGAAACACTATAAGTGTTTCAGTTCGCACCGCTTATACTTTTTTTATTCATAAACCTTGATTAATTAATAATTTAATATATTTCTCACATAGGGCTAAAAGCCCTGTGACTTGAAACACTATAAGTGTTTCAGTTCGCACCGCTTATACTTTTTTTATTCATAAACCTTGATTAATTAATAATTTAATATATTTCTCACATAGGGCTAAAAGCCCTATAACTTGAAACACTTTAAGTGTTTCAGTTCACACCGCTTATACTTTTTATATTTTTCTTCTACCTTCTAATGCTTTTGAAAGTGTTACTTCATCTGCAAATTCTAAATCTCCACCCACTGGAATTCCATGAGCTAATCTAGTAACCAAAATATCTGTTTGAGATAATAATTTAGAAATATACATAGAAGTAGCTTCACCTTCAATAGTTGGATTAGTAGCCAAAATTAATTCATTAACTTCATTGTCCCTTATTCTAATTATTAATTCCCTAAGTTTAATGTCTTCTGGGCCTATTCCATCCATTGGTGAAATTGCACCATGAAGTACATGATATAATCCTTTAAATTCTCTAGTTTTTTCTATTGCTATCACATCTTTAGAATCTTCAACGACGCATATCACACTTCTATCACGAGATGCATTCGAACAAATACTACATTTATCCTTGTCTGTAATATTAAAACAATCTTCACAAAAATGAATTCTATTCTTAACGTTAATTATTGCTTCAGATAAACGAATAGCACTGTCCTTTTTGTCTTTAACTACAAAAAAAGCTAATCTCTGCGCTGTTTTTTTTCCGATTCCTGGTAATCTTGAAAATTCATCGATTAATTCTTCTATCGGCGCTGGGAAATTTGTCATCTATTCACATCCTTAAAATAGTCCAGGAATATTCATACCACCAGTTAATTTTCCCATTTCTTTACCCATCGTTTCATCGGCTTTTTTCAAAGCATCATTAATTACAACAATTATTAAATCCTGTAGCATTTCAATGTCATCCGAATCTACAATTGACTCTTCAAGTGTTATTGAAATTATTTCCTTTTTACCATTAACTACAGCCTTTATTGCACCACCACCCGCTGTTGCTTCAAATTCTTTTTGTTCTATTTCTTCCTGTGCTTTTTGTAAATTTTGTTGCATTTTTTGTACTTGTTTCATCATTCCATTCATATTTCCCGGAGCCATATTTTTTCTACCTTTTGCCATTTATATTTCCTCCTAAATTATATTAATATTCAATTAAAATTAAATTATTATTGATATTAGACTAAAATTATAACACGTTACTCTATTATTTCCAATTTTTCAATAGAATCATTAAAAAACTCCTCAACCTTTTTCGTTATTTCGTTTTCATCATCTTTAGTATCATTTACTATTTTACCAAGTTCACTAGTAAATTTGCAAACTATATTGACTCTAGAATTAATAACTTTAAAAATAATATTTTCAATCACCTCTTTATTTTCTTTTTTCATAACTGCATTCAAATGAAATCCAAATTTATCATCAAATCCTATTATAAGCCTATTTTCATCCATATATTTTGGTGATCCTTCAATCAAAAATGCATGAATAGATACTTTATTTTTTCTAACAAGTGATAAAATTTCACTCCAACTATTTTCAATTTTATTAAAAGTATTATTATCAATACTTAACTCTATAATATTTTCTTTTTGTAAAATTGTATCTGACTCCACATTTCTTTGAATTTTACTAGCACTCTGATTTTCAATAACAACTTTTTTATCAATATCTGAAGCCGTACTATTACTGCCAACTGTTTTTTCACTTTGATTTGACGACGTAATTATATTTCCACTCTCTATTTTTTTTTCTATTTTGATGATTCTTTCTACAATTCCTTCAATTGAATTATCAAAACTCAAGTTAACAATTTTTAATAAAGTAATTTCTAAACTCACTCTTGGGTTATTCGAATATTTCATAGCGTTATCAGCTTCAAGCAGAATTTCTAATATTCTTATAATATTAGAGGTAGATATTTTTTTTGCTTGTTCTTTAATATTGTTTTTTCTTTCATCTGATATGTCTAGTAATTCCAACAACTCAGTCGATGTATTAACAATCATAATATTTCTATTATACTCTATTAAATCTTTTATAAAAAAATTGATATTTTTACCACTATTAAAAACATCGTCTACAATTTTTATTAAATTAGCCGGATTTTTATTAATAATATTTTCAAATATATCAAAATAAATTTCTTCATTTGATAATCCTAATACATCAATAACTTTTTCATAAAGAATTTTACCTTCTGTAAAAGAAATACATTGATCAAGTAAACTTAGAGAATCTCTTACCGCACCTTCACCTTTTTTTATTATAATTTCTAGTGCCTTTTCCTCATAAAGAATTTTCATATCTTCTAATATAAATATCATTCTTTTTTTAATATCATCATAAGTTACTCTCTTAAAACTATAAGTCTGACATCTAGAATGAATTGTATCTGGAATTTTATGAAGCTCCGTCGTTGCCAAAATAAATACTACATAATTTGGTGGTTCTTCTAATATCTTAAGTAGAGCATTAAATGCACCTTGTGAAAGCATATGAACCTCATCAATTATGTAAACTTTATACTTTGCTTTTGATGGTGGATATTTAATATTTTCCCTAAGTTCTCTTATATTATCGACGCCATTATTTGAGGCTGCATCAATCTCAATAACATCCATAAGTGTTTCATTTAATATACCCTGGCATATATCACATTTGTTGCATGGATTAAAATCCGTAGAATTTATACAATTAATAGCCCTTGAAAAGACTCTTGCTATTGTTGTTTTACCAGTTCCTCTAGTTCCATTAAAAAGATATGCATGTCCTATTTGATTATTTTTAATTTGATTTTTTAAAGTATCTACAATATGTTTTTGACCAATAATTTCCTCAAAAATATTTGGTCTCCACTTTCTATATAATGCTGTATATGCCATATACTCCACCTTTCTAAATTATTCCTCATCAATTATATCATATAATAAACTTGCATTTTTATTAAATATTTTATTTATTATTTTTACAATTTTAGGATTAAACTGAGTTCCACTATTCCTATTTATTTCATCTATTGCCCATTTTAAATCCTTTTTAGAAGAATACAGCCTATTACTAGTTATTGCATCTATAGCATCCGAAAGACCTATAATACAAGGTATAATAGTAGTTCTATCAAAAGTTTTCATTTTAGGATAACCTTTTTTATCATATCTTAAATGATGAAGCAAAACTCCTTCAATTATTCCTTTACTCATTTCTATTGGTTTAATAATCCTAAATCCTATTTCAGAATGTTTTTTTATTTCGTTGTATTCATAATCTGTTAATTTTCCCTCTTTAGTTAAAATTTTATCTTCGATTCCAATTTTACCTATATCATGCAATATTCCTGAAATTTCTACTTCTTCAATTTCTACATCACTAAATCCCATCTCTTTTGCAATAAGTACTGCAATTTTTGAAACTCTTATTGAATGCCCCTCTGTATATGAATCTTTTGCCTCCACTGCAGTTATTAAAACTTTTATGGTATTAAAATAGTTATTTTTAAGTTCATTATATAATCCTATTTTTTCTATTGCAATTGAAGCATGACGTGCAAAGGCTTTAAGTAAATCAATATCTAAATCATCTATTTTATTTTCTACAGCTATTATTATAACACCTATAGCTTTATTATTATTTGATAAGGGGATATAAATAGCTTCTTTAATTTTATCAAATAAATTTTCTTTATCAAAAGTATAATCAACAAGCACATTTTTAAAATCCTTAACAACAACAATTTGATTTTTTTTAATTGCTTCTCCAGCAATATCTTTTTCCATAGATAAATCGCCTTTCTTTATAAACTCAGAAAATTCACCTGAATATGCTTTTAATTTTAATAGATTATTCTCTACTAATCTTATAGTGCAAATTCCTCTTCCTGAAAGCTTATTAATTCTCTCAACAATATTTGAAAGAAGTGTTTCTAAAGTGTTTGAATTAGTTAGTGATGTCATTACCTCTCTAATGAACTGTAATTCTTTTTTTCTTTTAACAACCTTAACTTTTAAATATTTTTCCTCGTCCACTATTTCAGAATCATATAATTCTTCAAGTCCTAAAGTAAAATCCTTACTTTCACTAAAAACTTTATATTTTAATTCCTCTAAACTTATATTTTTTTTCAATTCATCAATATTATTTTTTATATTATTTGCACTTTTCCCTTTCTCTTTTAATTCATTAACTAGAAATTTATATTCCTCATCTATTTCTAATTCTTTGTAATAAATATCCTGTAATTTATAAATTAATTTATTAAAACTTTCATATATATAAGTAAAATATCTGTGTTTTTTAAAATTAATTTTATAAACCATATCACCATTTAATATTTTATCAATTTGAGCTATAACTCTATCAATTGGGAAAAATAATATTTTAAAAAAAGATGCAATAACTAGCAAATAAGTAATAATTGCTATAACAATTGATACCTTAAAAACATATAAAAATTGATTTATTCTACTTAAATTAAAATCCGCTTTCTGCGATACAAAAAAATTTATTTTATTTTCATTATCATAAATATTTACATCATATTCTTTTAACTTAACGTTATATCTAATATCATTAAAAAAATTATTATTTTTTGTATTACCTTCTTTGATAATCTCATTTCCACTAATAACAAGACTAATTGATTCTAAATCATTTGAAAAATATTGATTTATTTTATCTTCAATATCAGTAACTAACAAATCAATAGCAATATATATACCTTCAACATTTGTTTTTTTGTATAAAGATAATACCCTATTATTATTTTTGTCAAAATGAATAGATGCTAATTTTCCATTTTCAATAATTCCAATAGTTTTATTTTTATCAACCAAGTATATTTTTTCTTTTATGCTTATATTTTCATTACTATATACAACAAGTTTACTAAGTTTTATATAATCGTCGTATTTTTCATAAAAAGATATTTTCGAAATTAACTCAAGAATATTTGTTTTTCCCTTGTACCAATTAAGGAAATTATTATATTTCATTTCTGTATTATTCCTATTTAATGTTAAGAGATTATTAGTACGACTTATATACATTTTATTATAAAAAACAGCACCAAAAATAATATTTGGAAGCACTAATAATATTAATATTTTCATAAATATTCTTTTTTTTATTAATTCTTTATATTCCATAATAATTTCCTTATATAATATTTTTTTATTTTATTTTTTAGTGTTTTTTTACCAGAATTCTTATTCTTAAATCAATTATTTATCATATCTAAAGATTCAAATTCTTCTATTGTTATATCCTCAAGTGCATCAACTACCTCACTGCTGTATATTACATTTGATTGTTTTTTCATAGATCTTATTACATCTTTATAAGTCAATTTAAAGTGATTATCAATACCTGTTAACATAACATCGAATTGATCTGCAACTTCAATTATTCTTGCAATAAGAGGTTGTTCAGTTATTTGTGAATTCTTTGGAAATCCCGATAAATCAAAATGAATATGATGATAATATATACCATTCAATATATTTTCACTTAAGCCAATTGGCTCAATAATTTTTTTCCCAATTCTTGTATGTCTATCTATTATTTCATCTCTAATTTCTTTATTTTCATATTCCTTTCTAAGCAAAGAGTCACTTATACCAATCTTTCCAATATCATGAAGCAATGATGCAATCTTAATTTCTTCAAGAAATTCCTTTTTTAGATATAATTTTTTAGCTATTAAATTTGCGTACTCAGAAACTCTTAAAGTATGCCCTCTAGAAATTGCAAGTTTTTCTTCCAACGCATTAACTAAGGATTCAATAGTTTTTAAGTAATTATTATTTAAAATATTAAATAGTATTTCTTTTTCAATTTCTAAAGATGCATTATTGGCTAAATGTTTTATTACATTTACTTCTGTTTCATGAATTTCTGAAATAGAAACAAACGTTAGTACCCCAAATATGTTACGATTGTTAACTAAAGGTATATAAAGAACTTCATTTAAATCGTCTACATCTTCATTTAATACAAGTAAATCTTCCATTATAATATCTTCTTTATTTTTAATGTTTATTATCTTTTTAGTATTTACCGCTTCCCATAATTTACTATTCTCTTTCTCTATATTTTCTATTTTAAAGCGATTAATTTCTTTACCACTGATTGCTTTTGTTACTAATTTTTCATTTTCAATTATCCTAATAGAACATACAAATGCATCCATAATCAAGTTTATTTTATCAACAATCTTTTGTAGAATTGCACTTAAACCGTCATTACTCGTCATGCTAAATCCCATTTTATTTATTAATAAAAACTCTTTATTTAACTGCTTATATTGATTATATAATTTTAATTTGCTCGTTATATCTACAAATATAATTTGAATATATAATGTTTCTTCATCTAAATTTATCAGTTGAGTATTCCCTCTAAAATTAATTTTACTATTATTTTTAGATACCATCGAAAAATCTAAATTTTTAAAATTTCTTTTTTTAAGTATTTTATCTAAATTACCATTCAAAGTGAGCTTAGAAAATGTTTTTTTCAAAATTTCATTATCCAAATATCCCATTTTATCTAATAGACTGTCTGTAACAAAAATAATTTCCAAATTTGAATCTAAGAGAATTACGTATTTATCTAAATAGTTAGCTTCTTTAATGAAAGTTCCTACTATACTAGCAGTATCACTAATCAACTTTTCTCTTTCACTATTTAAATTAAATAGATTATTTTCTTCAATATTAATCTCATTTTTAACATATTCTAGTTTATCTAAAGAGTTATTCAAATCAAATTCTCTTTTTTTTATTAAACTAATTAATTTTAGAAAACTCATCAATAGATTTTTGAAATATATTCCAAAATATTCGTCACTTTTATCCATTTTTTCTTTATTAATTATATAATCCAAATCAAGTTTAATTTTTTTGCTAGATTTTATATAATATTTTATAATTTTATTTATGTTAATATATATAATTAAATAAAATAAAAATACTATAAAAAAACTAATGCTAGTGCTCATGTTGAAATTGTTAAGCAATTCGTTTTTATCTATAAAAAACACCATTATAAATTTTTTTATATTTGTTGATTTATAATATATAATATAATTACTATTTTCATAAATTTTATTTGGACTATTATTATCAAGTATTATTTTCTTTAAATTATTATTAATATCATTAGCATTAATTAGAGCTGATCTTTCTTCGTCAATTAAAAAAAAATTTGTCTTTAAAATTTTCATATTGTTCGTAATTTTTTCTAATATGTCATCAAATGTAAAATCAATTATATTATTATATTTGCCACTAATCTCAGAAAAACTTCTAAAATTTTTTTTTATTTCAATTTCATTATCAACCCATTCATTGAATATTATGACTTGTTCGTTGAAATCGTTAATTAAAATATCATTAACATATTGATTATTGTATTTTTTTTCATTTATAAAAAAAATACTGATACTTATTAGAGCTGGTAAAATCATAATTAAGATGCTATAAAAAAAATATTTATTTTTAGAAATAAATTTATACATAGTTTGCTCCCTGTTTAATGTAACATATAATTTTATTATATTATTATTTCCAATAATTAGTCAAATTCAGTTTTTTTTACTTATATATAATAAAAAAGATACTTTTAAAAAAAGTATCTTTGCAAAATTTAAGCCATGCACCTATATTCGAAAACAAATCACAAACGGTACCAATATAGTTAACTCAGAAAAGGCTACCTCACGGCACATAAGAGTGTTTGCTTAGTGCTGCTTCCTTCCGGACCTGACACGATTCACAAATTCTTATTGCGTAAGACCCAATCATCAACATCACTTTTATAAGTCTGACTTTGCAATTTGTTGCCTTGTATAGACATCAATCCTGTTATAGCGGACTACAGGTTACAAGGAACCGCTAACTCCCCATCTAGCATGGCAAATTAATATTTACTATAATTATTTATTCTCTTAATTCTTTAAAAAAAGTTTTAATTAACTCTGAACATTCATCTTCTAAAATACCACTAATTACATCTACATGGTGGTTTAATTTATCATAATCTAATACTTTTAAGTTTGACTCCACCATTCCCATTTTAATGTCCTTAGCACCATAGACTAATCGTCTTATTCTAGACTGATATATAGCGCCTGAACACATCAAACAGGGTTCTAGAGTAACATAAATATCACAATCTGTCAATCTCCAAGAATTTAATTTACTTGTGGCCTCTTTAATAACTTCAATTTCTGCATGGGATGTTGGATCTTTTTTAATTTCCTTTTTATTAAAACTCCTTGCAATTATCTCTCCATTTTTTACAATTACAGCTCCAATTGGAACTTCACCTAATTTATATGCCTTTTTTGCTTCTATAATAGCTTCTTTCATATAAGCTTCTAGTGATTCAGTGCTCTTAAATAATGTCATAATTCACCCACAAAATATATTAAGCTATTAATAAGCCCTAAACATATGTTTAGGGCTTTTTGGTGCACTCGAAAGGATTCGAACCTTCGACCTACCACTTAGGAGGCGGTTGCTCTATCCAGCTGAGCTACGAATGCAAATCTTACAAGTAATATATTAATAAGAAATCATGAATTAGTCAATCTTTTTTTTAAAATATATTTCTGTTCTTCTATTAAGGCTTAACTGAAGATCTGAATTGTCTTTATTTATAGGATTTCTATCTTCATTATTCACTACTTCAATACGATTAGCATCAATGCCATTATCAATAAAATAATTTTTTACTACTAACGCTCTATTTAGTGAAAGATCTATAAATAAATATTTTTTATGATCAAAAGCGCCATTATAATTACCTTCAACAACTATAATTACATCATTGTTTTTTAAATCAGCAATCACTTTATCCAAAATAGAAAAATATTTTTCTTTAATTATATATGAGTCAGCATCAAAATATATATTATAGTGATCTTCAAAAGAAGAACTTTCGTTTGTAATTTCACTATTAATTTCCTCAGTGTTAAGCGAACTATCATCTTGAGTTATTTCATCGATATTTTCAGCATCACCTATATCTGTATTGCTGTTATTCACTATTTCTTTTGAAATATCATTTGTATCACTATCCGTATTTTGTTGTGACTCTGAGTTTTTTAATATATCTTCACTACTACTTATGTTATTTTCGCTAACGCCAAGTTCTTTTTGAACATTTTCTAGATTATTATTTATGGAAGATAAAATAAATACAACAATCATTATTATTAGTATAATTAGGCCAATTGCAACATTTTTCCCTCGTTTTGTAAGTTTGTATTTTGACAAAACCTTCACTCCTATATTATTTCTTTGGTTTTACAAATTCAACAATATTAATTATTTTTTGAATCTCATATTCAATCATGGTATTTTGATCTTCTTCAAATTTCTTTCTTACTTCCATTAAATTTTTTAATTCAATAATTCTGCTCTCTAATTCTCTTATTGAAGATTCATTTTTCGCTATTACATCTTCTGTTGATTGTACTGTAGTTTCTAAAACAGTATTAAGAGCATCAATTCTTTGATATGCATCTGTAAGAATTTCATCAAAGTTTATATTTGACACATTTAAAATATTTAAAACTGATTCTCTCTTAATATCTACTGGTAAATTTTCTGGTAGTGCTTTTAAAAAAACATCTGCCATAAAAATTGTTTTTTTCATATCAGAAGATAATCTTGAATTTCTATAAATCTCTTCAATAGAAACTAATTTGTTTTTTTCATACGATCCAATAATTTCGTTTAATTTATCTCCAATTTCGATATCTTCGCTTGTTGTATCATTAATTTTCTCAGTTTCACTCAATTCATTTAATTTTCGCATTAATTCTTTTTCAGCTATACTTTCATCTTTTATTTCTGGCTCTGTTACTAGCAAATTTTCATCATTTAATTCATTCGTACTATCAACAAAATGTACATCTGCATTTTCTGATTCATTTTTTTCTTCAACTTGTTCAATTAAACCCAATTTTTCTAAAAAAGATTTCTTAGCCACAACCTTTAGCCCCCTATTAATAATAATATTTTCTATGAATAATAGTAATCTTAATTAACTCTTTTACTATTTAAGCATATCCTCTAAATATTTAATTCTATTTTTATTTGCTTTTATAAGATTCTTAAATTCTTTAAGTAAAGTTTCTTTATAATGCAATTCTTTTTCTTTTACTTTTATTTGATTTTCCAAAGTACGAATATATGATTTTGTATCTATTATAGTTTTATCGACTAATTGATTTATATTACATATAGAATTTTTTAATTTTTCATCACTTAAGAAAATACTCTTTTTAAGCTCTGTTATTTCAGTTTCATATATCTCCTTTTCTGTATTAGATAGTTTTGCTGAACTACTAAGAGACTTTTTAATTATCTCAATTCCTTCTTCATCAATATATGTAATGTTTTGCTTTTTGTGTAAATAAGGCCTTAATTCTTTTTTTAACAATTCAATCTTTTTATAAATGGTAACCTTACTTGTATTTAATTTTTTTGCAACTTCTATAACTTTATACATAAATACACCTATTTATTTTTCACAAATAATTTATCTAATAGTTTGCCTCTGCTTCTTCCTTCAGTAAAATCCAATCCACTATTACTAAACTTATAATCCAGCTTTTCTTCAAGCATAGAAATCCACTGTACATCATCTAATAGTATATTTCTATAATTCATAATTGCATCATTTTTTCTAATCAAAATCGAATCTAAATTAAGTAACTTTGTTTTAAGCAGGTTTACTGATTCATTTAAACTACTTACTTCCTCTATCTTACGAAAATAGTCTTCTTCTATTTTTATATTCTCATCTATACTATCATCAATTTCTAATGCAACTTCATTAACATGAACATTCAAATTCATATCGTTTATAATTGTACTCTGAGTATCTTCTAGGTAAGTACCATTAATTATTGAAGAAATAACCTTTACTCCTTCTTCTCTAATATAAGTCACTCCACTTTTTTTTTCAATATACTCTTTTAATTCATCTTTATTTATAATAAGGACTTCAATTATAGAAATTTTATCTACTAACAATCTCTTTGCAACTTCGCTAACTTTTAATAACATATTTGCTCCAATCAAGTATCATTTTAATACAAATTTTAAATAAAACTACTTAATGTCAAAATGATACAGTAATTAGTGTTGCAAAACAAATATCATTTGTTTCATTTTAACACATTTAGTGTTCAATTTCATACTTTTTTAATTTTCTATATAAAGTACTTCTACTAATACCCAATTTTTCTGAAATCAATGAAATATTTCCATCGTACTTATTAAAAGTTTGCCTAATATAATACTTCTCAACGTCTTCTAATTTAAGTGTTTTTTCAGTACTCAATTCTATATTAACTTCACTTTTATTCTTCGTATTATTAAGCATATCATAATCATTCAAATTTATTATATTATCAATGATTGTATGGAGCTCTCTCATGTTCTTATGATAAGTTTTATTCAATATTTTACTTAATACATCTTTTACTAGAATCCTATTATTTACATCTTCTACCTTACATCCACTTTCTTTTGCTACTTTGTATATTAAAGCTTTAACTATTTTTTTAATATCATCTCTTCTTGTGTTAAGCGACTTTAAAACTATAGGATAATGTTGCAACTTATCTGTAAAGCGATTTACACTTCTATTGAACTCTATTAAATTGTCATGTAGCAATATAATTCCTAAACCCATTGCAGATACATCGTTTCTTCGATTCGTGTTAACCACTTTACACCTTGATATTTCTTCGATTTTTCTAAAATTGCCAATTGTCATATCATTTATGTTTTCAACAATTAATACACCATGAGTGAAAGTATTTAATTTTTTTTCAATTTCACTTGAAGTATCGTGAGAAGAATCTATTTTAATAATTCTCTCTCCACTAAAGTTCTTGAATGCAAAGAATCTTGCTACTTCTTCTTTTCCAATTCCACTTGGACCTATAATAGAAATAATAGATTTATTTAAATTCTCATTTAACAATTTCTTTTTAACCTCATGGATATATTTTGAATCTCCAAATAAAACTTCAGGTGTTTTTTTTGAAATTTGATTTTTCAATTTGTACTCTTCAATATATTCATTACTATTTTTTTCATCTAAATTTAAATCACTATCTACTATAGTGAATTTTGTTTTTTCTAGATCTATATTTAAAATTGTGTTACTTACTTTTATAAATTCTTCATTACTAATTGCTAACAATCCTATAATAATATTTGATTTAAATTTATTTGAATTCAAATAATATGCTGCAGATATAAATTTTTCAAAAACACTATTATAATGCTCAGAAAAATAGACTACTGAATTTTTTTTATTTTTAATAAAGATACCAATTCCATTTGTTCCAATATCTTCTTCTCTTAAACTATTTATATTTTTTTTATTTAACCATTCATTATTAGAACAAATAACGTTTCCATTATAATCACAAATAAATAAAGACGATTTTTTGAATTTTATATTAGATTCAATTTTGATAAATTCAAGTAAAATTTTAAAATCCACTTTTTTATCATCAAAAAAAATATAGTTATTTTCAATGATTTTGTTTTTTTGCCTATTTTTATATAAATTACTTCTTACCCAAGAAAAAGCAATTTCATTCCTAAGCAAATCTCTTCTTAAAATTCCTTTTGTAAGAAAAAGAGTTTTTGCTTTTTTAACATCATCATTATTAAATTGCATTTTTTCTCCTCTCTGCAAAAGACTTTATATGAATAATACGACCTATCTTTCAAGCCTAAAAAACAACCTATTAAGCTTTTTCTTGTATATACACACATTTGTATGTAAATTAATTTTAAGTTCAACTGGAGCTGTTTTTAAGGGGCGTTTTTTAGGCCGATCACATTTTGTTTATACAAAAATTTCCAATTTACTTTGTGCTATTTTTATTAATGCTGGTGATGGACCAATTAAATTACCATCAGCGTTTACAACTAATTTCTCTTTTATTGACCTTATTTCAATTTCTTTTGCTCTATAATTTTCTACTCCAGAAACACTCATATGTTTACCAGTAAAAATTGAAGGAAACAGTGCTATTAATTTTAGTTTATTCATTTTATTTACAATACAAATATCAAAAAGACCATCGTCAATTTCGGCTTCTGGTAAGACCATCATTCCACCGCCAAAATATTTTCCATTTCCTACAGCAACTAAATAAGCTTCTCTATGAAGCAATTTTCCATCAATTTTTATTGACATAGCTTTAGGTTTATATGTAGCAAGAGATTTTAATGTTGCTGTGATATAAGCTGATGTGCCTTTAATATAATTTTTTATTTTATCTGTCAATCTTACAATTTCACCATCTATTCCAAAAGAAACTACATTTAAAAAATATTTATCATTTACAATCCCTATATCTACAAATTTTGTACTTTTATTAATAACAACATCTAACGCTTTTTCGATTTCTAGCGGAATCTTTAGACTCCTAATAAAATCATTACCTGTACCTGAACCAATTATACCGAGTTTTATATTTTCACCGAAAATTCCATTAATTGCCTCAAATAAAGTCCCATCTCCTCCTACAGAAACAACTGATGTATAACCATTAGACTTAGCAGCTTTACATAGTTCTGTAACATTACCAATAGAACTGGAAATTTTAATATCAAATTCAATATTAGTTTTTTTCATTCTTTTGTTTATTATATTAATATATGTTTTACTTTTCCCACTTCCCGCAACCGGATTTACTACAAAAAGTATTTTTCTCATAAATCTCCTTAATAATTAAAATTTTGTTTCACGTGAAACAAAATTTTAATTCATTATTTCAAGAATTCTTGCTAAATCTTCATCATCATAGAATTCAATTTCAATTTTTCCTACACCACTTCTACCATTAGTTATTTTCACTTTTGTACCAAGAAAACTCTCAAGTTCCTCTGTAATTTGAATTAATTCAAAGTCTATTTTTCTATCTAACTTCTTCTTAGAAATATTTGCTTCAATTAATTTTTTTACCATTTTCTCTGTATCTCTTACACTAAGTCCTTTAGTGTATATTTTATTTGCTAATTCAATTTGCTTATCAACATTATCTAGCATTAATAGCGTTCTAGCGTGGCCTCCAGAAATTTTTCCATCCTTAACAAACAATCTCACTTTTTCATCTAATTTTAATAATCTAAGAATGTTTGCAATGTTTGACCTACTCTTACTTGTAGCCTTAGATATTTGTTCCTGAGTAAATTTATATTTTTTAATTAACATTGAGTAAGCAAGTGCTTCTTCGAGTACATTAAGATCCTCTCTTTGTAAATTTTCTACTAATGCAATTTCTGCAACTGTTGCATCATCATAATCTTTTACAATACATGGGATTGACGAAAACTCATTTTTTTTGCAGGCGCGCCATCTTCTTTCACCAGCAATAATCTTATATTTATTGTTTTCTTCTCTAACTACAATAGGTTGAAGTACTCCATGCTCTTTTATAGAATTCGCAAGACTATCAATTTTATCAATATCAAATTGCTTTCTTGGCTGATCTTTATTTGCTATTATCTTGTCAATAGAAATGCTAATAATTTTTCCTTCTGGTTCCAAAGCAGTTTTAATTTCTTCTGGTATAAGTGCACCAAGACCTCTACCTAAAGCTTTCTTTTGTTTCATCTATATCACTCCATTTCTTTTTACAAATTCTTTTGCTAATGCTCTATAAGCTTTTGCGCCCTTTGATTTTGTATCATAATCAATAATAGGTTTACCAAAACTTGGTGCCTCAGCTAAGCGAACATTTTTAGGTATAATACAATTAAAAACACTTGCTTTAAAATAATTTCTAACTTCATCTACTACTTGCACTGCAAGATTTGTACGACCATCATACATTGTCATTAGTATACCTTCAATCGCAAGTGTTTTATTTAGACTTTTTTTTATCAATTCAAGTGTACTCATTAATGAGCTAACACCTTCTAAGGCATAGTACTCACACTGTATTGGGATTATAACAGAGTCAACTGCAACAAGTGAATTTATAGTGAGTAGGCCAAGAGACGGTGGACAGTCAACAAATATATAATCGTAATCATGATGAAGCTCATCCACAATTTTTTTTAAACGATGTTCTCTTCTATCGACATCGATCATTTCAATTTCCGCACCAGCAAGATTTAAATTTGCAGGAATTAAATCCAAATTTTCAATAGAAGTATGTACTATACTTTCATATGGTTCACATTCAAATAGTAAAGCTTCATATAAACCTCTTTCAATAGTATTTTTATCAATACCAAATCCACTAGTTGAGTTTCCTTGTGGATCATTGTCAATAACAAGTATTTTATAACCCAATCGCGCCAAACAAGCACTCAAATTTACATTAGTAGTGGTTTTACCAACTCCACCTTTTTGATTAAATATAGCAATAGATTTACCCAAAATTACCTCCTAATTAATGATTTCATTTTAATTATACATTCTTTTTCACAAATTTACTATAAAACAATAAAAAATAATGTTTCACGTGAAACATTATTTTTTAAAAATCTATTTTATTGGTATTTTAAATTTTATATATGCATAATTCTCATCTTTTTCTTCTGTATATTCAATGTCAGCACCAGTATCTCTGATAGATTTATATGCATTTTTTAATGTATTTAAATATATTTTATAATTAATGACGCTTTTAGCAAAAGTATTTTTTTTCTTATAAGCTAAAATCATTTTATCAATTATCACTTCTGTCTTTTTAACATTTAATTCATTTTTTTTAATTAAATTAATAACATGTATTTGTTCACTATCACTTTTAAGTTTCAATAAAGCTCTCGCATGCCGTTCTGTCAAATTTGAAGATACTATTTTTTCTTTAACTATATCATTAAAGGCTAAAATCCTCAGTTTATTTGATATAGTTGATTGATTAAGTCCAAGTTTTATAGATAATTCCTTTTGGCTTAAATTGTGAATGTGCATTATATTTTTCATTGCATAAGCTTCCTCAATAAAATTTAAATCTTCACGTTCTAAATTTTCAACTAAAGCTACGAATGATGATTCCTTATCGCTAATATCCACTACTATGGCAGGAATTTCTTTTAATCCTAATAATTTAGAAGCCCTGACTCTTCTCTCGCCAACAATTAACTCATATTCATCATTAACTATTCTAACGCTTACTGGCTGAATTAAACCATGTTTTTTTATAGAATTGGCTAGATTATTCAAAGCTTCATCGTTGAATATATTACGCGGTTGATAAGGATTCATATGAACTTTATCAATTTCAATTTGAATTACTTCATTTAAACTATTATCTTTCATAAAATCTCCATATAAATAACTTTAAAGGTGCTAAAACCAAATTTTTAAATTTTTAAAATTTAAAAATATTAAAATTCATTTAAAAATTTAGAACTAATTACAATGGTTTTTTCGAAGGAAGGCCGGCTTTTCTCGGGAATTTTTTTGGAGTATTAGTAATTTTCTTTATAACTATTATCTGATGATTTATTTCTTCATCCATTAAATCAACTTTAATTATTCCCTCAATTTTTCCACCTAATTTATTAATTGCATTTTCTGCAGTTCTAATTTCATCTAATGCCTTTGGTCCTTTTAATGAAATAAAATATCCTCCTATTTTCACAAATGGCAAACAATATTCTGCTAATGAAGATAAATTCGCAACTGCACGTGAAATACTAATATCGTATTT
The DNA here is from genome assembly GCF_033097505.1 of Helicovermis profundi. Classification (NCBI taxonomy): domain Bacteria; kingdom Bacillati; phylum Bacillota; class Clostridia; order Peptostreptococcales; family Caminicellaceae; genus Helicovermis; species Helicovermis profundi. Next base: position 3,116,480 of record NZ_AP028654.1, read on the forward strand.
TTCTCTATAGCTAATATTTTTACCATAATCTTCAGCTCTTCCATGTAAACATGTAATTTTATCTAAATTCAATTCATCTGCAACTATTTTTAAAAAATCAATCCTCTTTTTTAAAGAATCAAGTAAGGTAAGGTCTATGCTTCTATTTACTATTTTAAGTGGTATGCCTGGAAACCCAGCTCCTGTACCTACATCAATAACCTTAACATTATCTACTATTTTTTCAGTCAAAATAGTAGCAATTGAATCAATAAAATGCTTAGTAGCAATTTCTTCATCTTCTGTTATTGATGTTAAATTAATTTTTTTATTCCATTCCTTAATAAGTTCTCTATATTTCAAAAATGATGCATTAATATATTCATCATTTTTAATATGGTATTTTTCTAGTCCCTCTTGCATTATCTTTTCATAATTCATTTTTTTGTCTCCTTTTCTTTTCTAAAAAGACAAGGAGAACAGATATATCAGCAGGAGATACACCTGAAATTCTTGATGCTTGCCCAAGTGAAGATGGTTTTATATCATCAAGTTTTTGTCTTGCCTCAATTCGAAGTCCCTCAATAGATGAGTAATCAATATGTTGGCTAAGTTGTTTTTTTTCAAGTGATTTAAATTTATCAATTTGTTTAAGTTGTTTTGAAATATAACCTTGGTATTTTATCGCTATTTCACATTGATTTATTACACTATTTTCTAATTTTGGTCTTGTACTGTCAATTTCTGTTAAATTTTTATAGTTAATTTCTGGCCTTTTAAGAAGCTCATAAGCAGAAAGTCCATGTTTTAATTCAGAACTTCCTATTTTTACCAACAAATCATTGATTTTATTAGGTTTAAAAACTACATTTTTAAGCCTTTCCATTTCTACTTTAACACTTTCAAGTTTTTTATGAAGTAAATCCATTCTTTCAGTGCTTGCTAAAGATATCTTATTTGACAGAGGAGTTAACCTTTCATCAGCATTATCTTGTCTTAATATTAATCTATATTCTGCTCGACTTGTCATCATTCTATAAGGTTCATTTGTTCCTTTTGTAACTAAATCATCAATTAAAACACCAATATATGCCTCAGAACGATCAAGTATTAATGGATCTCTATCATCAACTGCAAGAGCCGCATTTATACCCGCCATAATTCCTTGAGCTGCAGCTTCTTCATATCCTGAAGAACCATTAAATTGACCAGCTGAATATAATCCATTTATATTTTTAAATTCTAGAGATAATTTTAATTGTGTGGGATCTATGCAATCATACTCAATCGCATAAGCAGGCCTCATAATTTCAACATTTTCAAGTCCAGGTATTGATTTCATAAATTCTAATTGCACATTCTCCGGAAGACTTGTTGACATGCCTTGTACATACATTTCATTTGTACTTAATCCTTCAGGTTCTATAAATAATTGATGTCTATTTTTATCTGCAAACCTTGATACTTTATCCTCAATTGATGGGCAATATCTTGGTCCAACACCTTCTATATTCCCGCTAAATAAAGCAGATTTATCAAAATTGTGGACAATTATGTCATGCGTAATTGGATTAGTATAAGTAAGCCAACAAGGTATTTCATCAAACTCTAATTTTTTATTTATAAAAGAAAACGGAATAACTTCTTTATCTCCTGCTTGCTTTTCCATATGTTCAAAATTTAAGGATCTTTGATTTACTCTCGCAGGTGTTCCAGTTTTAAATCTTCTCATAATAATTCCATGATTAGTCAAATCTTTAGTTAATTCAAGTGAAGGAGCAAGTCCATTTGGCCCACTTTGAAATACATTTGATCCAATAAAAATTTTACCACCTAAATATGTTCCTGTCGCTAAAATAACTTTTTTAGATTTATAATAAGCTCCCGTACTCGTATATACGCCTTTAACAACATTTTCTTCTATATTAATTTTTATTACTTCGCCTTGCTTAAGAAATAGATTATCGGTATTTTCAATAATTTTTTTCATTTCAGTATGATATTTATTTTTATCTGCTTGAACTCTTAATGAATGAACTGCAGGTCCTTTTGCAGTATTAAGCATTTTACTTTGCAGAGTTACCTTATCAATATTGATAGCCATTTCTCCACCAAGTGCATCTATTTCTCTTACTAAATGTCCTTTTCCCGTTCCACCAATAGACGGATTACATGGCATCATAGCAACAGAATCTAAATTAATAGAAAATAGTAATGTCTTTTTACCAAGTCTAGCAGAAGAAAGAGCAGCTTCTGAACCCGCATGACCTGCGCCAACTACTATAACATCATATTCACCAGCTAAAAAACTATCCATTTTTACCTCCATCATTTTCCTAAACAAAAATTACTAAAAATCTTTTTAACTATGTCAGTTTCAACTGTTTCACCAGTAATTTCTCCTAAGTAATTATAAGCATTTTTTATATCTACTTCAATAAAATCATATGGCATTCTATCTTTTGTTGCTTGTATTGCTTCTTTTAATGAATTTGAAGCTTTTTCAAGTGCATTTATATGCCTAGTATTTGAAACCAATTTAGATTCATTTTCTTTTATAGTTCCACCTATTATCATATTATATATCTCTTTTTCTAATTTATCTATTCCAAATTTATTTGTAATTGATGTTTTAATAATAATTTTATCATGCAAAGTATTATTGATTTCATCTTCTTCAATAGCCTGCTTCAAATCAGTTTTATTTATTATAACAATTGCTTTTTTATCAACAATATATTTCATTATTTCTCTATCTTCATCTGATAATTTTTCAGAAGAGTTAAGAACAAAAATTACAAGATCGGCTTTATTAAAAAATTCCTTGCTTTTTTCAACACCAATTTTTTCTACAATGTCATCTGTATCACGAATACCTGCAGTATCAACTATTTTAAGTGGTATTCCTTCAATATTAAGATATTCTTCAATAATATCTCTCGTTGTTCCAGGAACATCAGTAACAATAGCTCTTGATTCTTTAAGTAATACATTCATAAGTGATGATTTTCCAACATTAGGTTTACCAATAATTACTGTTGAAAGCCCATCTCTAAATATTTTACCTTTTTCACCTGAATTAGCTAAATCAATGACTTTATCAAATAATAATTTTAATTTATTAATAATTTCTCCATAGGTAATTTCTTCAATATCTTCTTCAGGGTAATCAATACTAACTGCAATTTGAGCCATCAATTCCTCGATATTTTTTCTCATTAAATTTATATCTTCTGAAAGTGAACCACCAAGTTGCTCTAATGCAAGATCAAAACTTTTATTCGTCTTAGCATTTATTAAATCCATAACGGATTCAGCCTGAGATAAATCTAATCGACCATTTAAAAATGCTCTTTTAGTGAATTCTCCTGGTTCTGCCATACGAGCACCTTTTTTTAATACTAATTTTAGTATTCTTTTTAGTGGTACGATTCCACCATGACAATTTATTTCAACTATATCTTCGCACGTATAAGAATTTGGTGCATACATTGCCGCTACAAGTACTTCATCAATTATAATTGCTTCATCATAAATATAACCATATGTTAGTTTTTTATTTTCAAAATCAATTGATTTATTTGTTTTACTTCGAAATATTTCCCGGGAAATATTTATTGCATTCTTTCCACTAATTCTAATTATTCCAATTGCTCCTTCTGCTTGAGCCGTGGAAATTGCAGTAATTGTATCAAAATTCATATAATCACCTTTCTATCTATTTATTTTCAATTTATTACTAATTTATCAATTTATTCATATTAATGCCCCAATTAAATAAAACCCAGTTAGACTGGGTTTATCTTTTGTTTAAAAATATAACAACTTTTCTGTATGGTTCTTCACCTTGACTTCTTGTACTTACGCTATTATTTGATTGAAGCGTAGAATGTATTATTCTTCTTTCATAAGGATTCATAGGCTCAAGTACAATATCTTTACGCATTTTTCTAGCTTTATATGCTAATTTATGCGCCAATTTTTCTAATGTTTCTTTCCTTTTATTTCTATAATTCTCAGTATCTAAAATAACTCTTAAATAGTCTTCTCTGTCTTTATTAACAACTAAACTAATCAAATATTGAAGAGAATCTAATGTTTGACCTCTTCTACCAATCAGAACAGCCATATCCTTGCCTTCCATCTTTATATTAAGATTTTTTCCAACTATTTCAGAATTTACTTTAGCAAAAATACTCATTTTATCTAAAATATCATTTAAAAATTCTTCTGCAATTCTAATTGCAGGCTCTTTCAATGTTACTTTAATTTTTGCTTCTTTTGCACTAAATATCTTCAATAACCCTTTAGCAGGTTCTTCTATTACTTCGTAGTTCACTTCATCTTCAGTAGCTTCAAGTTCAATTAATGCAAATCTCAAAGCTTCTTCAATAGTTTTTCCTGTTTTTTCAATTAAGAACATTTTTCTTTGATTCCTCCTCAGTCAGCTTATTAATAAGCGTTTGTTGAACCATTTGGAAAATATTACTTACAGTCCAGTACAAAATTAAACCACCGGGTAAAGTTCTACCCATAAATAATATAAAAAATGGCATAACTGTAGCCATCGTTTTCATTTGGCTATTTTGCTGAGAACCATTATTCATAGTTGCCATTTGTAAATACGTTGTTGCGGCTGCAAGTATTGGTAATATACCTGGCATAGACGTAACAAGAGTTGATGAGCTATGAATTACATTAGATAAAACATCAGGATTTGCTAAATTACTTATCCATAAAAACCCTTGACTAAGTGCATCTGCAGTAAGTTTTTCATTTCCAGCAAATACAAATTTCATAGGATTTCTTAAAGTTGTATACAATCCAATTAATATTGGAAATTGAATCAACATTGGTAAACAACCTGAAAGTGGATTCATTTTATGAGTTGAATATAGCTCCATTGTTTTTGCATTTAAAGCCTCTTTGTCATTTTTATATTTTGTTTGCAATTCTTTTAGTTTAGGCTGTATTTCACTCATTTTTTTTGTTTGCTTTATTTGAGTTATTGATAATGGAATAAGTAACGTTTTAATAATAATTGTTAATATAATTATAGATACTCCATAATTACCAACTACCCCAAATACAACACTCAATAAAGTACCAAACACTTTACTTATCGGATCAAACAATTATTTTCCTCCTATATATAAATCAGTCAAGTGGATCATATCCACCTGGATTGAACGGATGACATCTTAATATTCTCTTTGCACTTAAATAAGTTCCTTTTAGTGAACCATATTTTTCAATCGCTTGATATGAATATGAAGAGCAAGTTGGATAAAATCTACAATTTTTTCCCAACAATGGGGAAATAAATTTTTTATAAAATCTAATTATAGTCAATAATACATATTTCATCTTATCACCTATCACTTTCACTTTAAAGATTTAATAAGTTTTTTAATAGCTTTTTCAACATCAGAATATTTAGCAATTTTCATTCTTACTCTTGAAATAAAAATCAAATCATATCCTACTTCATTTTCAATTAAATTTAATCTAACTGCTTCTTTTATTAATCTTTTTGATTTATTTCTTACTACGCTATTTCCAACTTTTTTACTAACAGAATATCCAATTCGATTTTCACCTAAATTATTTTTTAAATAATACATTACGACATATTTATTTACAACAGATTTTCCTTTTTTGTATACCTGATTAAATTGTCTAGTATTTTTTAGACTAGTAAAACTTGACATTTTTCCTCCAAAATTATCTTCAATTACAAAAAAAGACCACAACTTGCGGTCTCACTTTATTAAGCAGATAATTTTTTTCTAGACTTTCTTCTACGAGATTTAATTACATTTCTACCAGCTTTTGTTCTCATTCTCTTTCTAAAACCATGTTCAGTACTTCTTTGTTTTTTCTTTGGTTGGTAAGTTCTCTTCACTTTAAGTCACCTCCCTTAAATAACACTTATATGTTCAATTCATTATTTTGCCTAAAAGTCTGCTAACCAATTATAACCCTCTCACTCTATCATGTCAACAATATATTATTTTAAAAATTTTTTTTATTTAATTATTGAGATACTTATAAATATTATTGCTATATATAGTAGATTTAAATTTTTTAACATACTCTATATAGAAAAAAACTATTAACATTTTTAATCTATTATATTTATGTGGATAATATTAATTATTTAAATTGAAATCCAACGTGAATTTTGATATTATTAATACACATGTTGATAACTTTTTTTATTAACATTATTTATTTTTGACTTTTTTGTTAACAACATTGTTTATAATCTTTCTTTTTTGAGTATATTTTCCGTTTATTAGACTATTTTCAAGTGTTAACTATGTTTATTATATTTTCAACAAAATTAGTTTTCTTTTAAAAATTTTTTTCTCTAAATAATACACTAACATATTTGTATATTATTTATTAACATTATCGTTTTTATTAAATTTATTATTATA